>JALSNA010000254.1 GCA_026987255.1 Hyphomicrobiales bacterium
TGGGTGGGGATGGTGACGTGATAGCGCGCCTTGGGGCGGGGGCTTTCCAGGGCGTGGACGAGTTTTTTCAGCACCGCCTCGGGCGGCAGCTTGAAGCGGTTGGGCCTGCTTTCCCCGGCCAGGCGCTTGCGGCGCTGAAGGTAGTATTCGCGATAGGGGGAATGTTCCACGTCGATGTTGTCGTCATAGTGTTTCAAGGCGGTGTCCATGAACTTCGACCAGATGGGGCCGGGCTCGATGAGCGAGACATGGATGCCGGAGCCGCGCAGCTCCAGGCGCAGGGCGTCGGAAAGCCCCTCGATGGCGAACTTGGAGGCCACGTAGGCGCCGCGCCATTTCATCGCCACCAGACCCAGGATGGAGGAGTTCTGCACGATGCGCCCCGCTCCTTGCGCGCGCATGAGCGGCAGGACCTGGCGGGTCAGGTCATGCCAGCCGAAGACATTGGTCTCGAACTGGGCCTTGAGGACATCGCGCGACAGATCCTCCACCGCGCCGGGCTGGCCATAGGCGCCATTGTTGAACAGGGCGTAAAGCCTGCCGCCGGTGGCGGCGGCGACCTGGGAGACGCAGGCCTCGATGGATTCGGGCTCGTCATAATCCATGTAGATGACATCGAGCCCGGCGGTGGTGAGCCGTTCGATGTCCTCGCCCTGCCGCGCGGTGGCGAAAACCCGCCAGCCGCGCGCCTGCATGCCCAGCGCACAGGTCAGGCCGATGCCGGTGGAGCAGCCGGTGATGAGAATTGTCCGTTTCATGACAGACTGCTTGCCGCCTTTCGGGTTGTGTGGTCAAGGGCAATTGACCTTTTTGTTCCGGCGAAGGATAAACAGGGCAAGCGGAATTGATCCGGTTTTCATCTGCGGGAGGGATGCTGGTGCGCAAGACCATTTGCGGACAGAAGGTCATCGGGGTTTCCGGATTCAAGAACTCCGGCAAGACGACGCTGGTGGAGGGGCTGGTGCGCGAGCTGTCCTCGCGCGGCTGGTGCGTGTCCACGGTCAAGCATGCCCACCACAGTTTCGACATCGATCACGAGGGGCGCGACAGTTTCCGCCATCGCGAGGCCGGGGCGCGCGAGGTGGCGGTGGTGGCGCGCGAAAGGTGGGCCATCATTCACGAATCGCAAGACGAGGAGCCAGCCGAGCTGGAAGAGATGCTGGCGCGCATGAGCCCGTGCGATCTGGTGATCGTGGAAGGCTACAAGGGCGGCCGCCATCCCAAGATCGAGGTGCGCAACCTGGCCCTGGATCATGCCGAGCTGGCCGGGTCGGAGCCCGGCATCGTGGCCATTGCCGCCTCCGGGCCATTGGAGCATCCTGGTCTGCCGGTCTTCGGGCGCGACGATTATGCCGCCCTGGCGGATTTCATCGTGGATTTCATGGAGATGAGACGGCCATGAGCACACCCCCGCGCAAGCTGGTCAACGACTGTTTCGCCGCCAGCCACAAGCTGATGCCCCATGAGGAGGCCATGGCGCTGCTCAGGAGGCGCATTTCGCCCATTGCCGCAACACGGGAGGTGGCGCTGGCCGATGCCCTGGGGCGGGTGCTGGCCGAGGACGTGATTGCGCCGCGCGACATTCCGGCCTTCGACAATGCGGCCATGGATGGCTATGCCCTGCGCCATGGGGACCTGAAGCCCGATGGCGAGACGGCCTTGCCCATATCGATGGAGATTTTCGCCGGGGACAGGCCGCGGGATCTGCCTGCCGGGACTGTGGCGCGCATCTTCACCGGCGCGGCCATGCCCAAGGGGGCCGATACCTGCGTCATGCAGGAGGATGTGCACAGGCAGGGCGATGAGGCCCATTTTCCGGCCGGCATCCCGAAGGGCATTCATGTGCGCCCGGCTGGCGAGGACCAGGCGGCGGGGTGCCCGGTGGCCCGCGCCGGGCAGCGCTTGCGGGCGCCGGAGCTTGCCGCCATTGCCTCGGCGGGAGTGGGGCGGGTGCGGGTCTTTGCGCCGCTGAAGGTGGCGCTCATGTCGTCGGGCAACGAGATCATCCGCCCCGGGGAGCCCTTCCGGCCGGGGGCCATCTATGACGCCAACCATTTCATCCTGCGCGGGGCCATGGCCGGGCTGGGGGTGGAAATCGCCGATTACGGCATCTTGCAGGACAACCGGGCGGTTGTGGAGGCGGCCTATGAGCAGGCGGCGGCGGAGTGCGACGTGATCGTGACCTCGGCGGGGGCCTCGCAGGGGGAGGCCGACTACATGGCCGAGACGGTGGCGCGCATGGGAACCTTGCATGCCTGGCGGCTGGCCATCAAGCCGGGCAAGCCCATCGGCTTCGGGCAGATCGGCGATACGGTCTTTCTCAGCCTGCCGGGCAACCCGGTGGCGGCCTTCGTGACCTTCCTGATCTATGGCTGGCCGGTGCTGTCGGCCCTTGGCGGGCATGTGTGGCGCGAGCCGGTGCGCCATCCGCTTCCCGCGGGGTTCGCCATCGCCAGGCGCAAGACGGGACGGCGGGAGTTCCTGCGCGGCTGGACGGAGCCGGATGGACAAGGCGGCGTGCGGGTGTGCCGGTTCGCCAGGGACGGCTCGGGGCTGATTTCCTCGGCGGTGGCGGCCACGGGGCTGATCGAGCTGACCGAGGAGCTGGAATCGGTGTCCGAAGGGGACAAGGTGAACTTCATCCCCTTCGGAGAATTCGGCATCGGGCCGAAATAGGGTTTCAGGCCAGTTTTTGCAATTCCGACAGGATGAGATCGCCCAGCTCGCCGGTGGCGACGATCTTTGCCCCTTCGGTGGCGATGTCGGCGGTGGCCACGCCCTGGGCCAGGGCGTTGGCGATGGCCGTGTCCAGCTTGTCGGCCCACTCTCCCATGTCGAAGGAATAGCGCAGCATCATGCCCAGCGAGGCGATCATGGAGATGGGGTTGGCCTTGTTCTGGCCGGCGATGTCGGGGGCCGAGCCATGCACCGGCTCGTAGAGGGC
>JALSNA010000255.1 GCA_026987255.1 Hyphomicrobiales bacterium
ATTTTCTCGCCCGCGCCGCGCAGGTGGCGGCGCGCGACATTTCCACCTGCCGTCTGGCCGGCCTGACGCGGCCGGTGGAGCCGCGAGGGGCGGATTTTACCCCCCTGCCGCCGCTCGGCCAGCGCATCGCAATAGCCCGCGACGAGGCCTTCGGGTTTTGCTATCCGCACTGGCTGGACGACTGGCGGCGGCAGGGGGCGGAGATCTCCTTCTTCTCGCCGCTGGCGGACGAGGCCCCGGCAAGGGATGCCGATGCCGTCTTTCTGCCCGGCGGCTATCCGGAGCTGCACGCGGGCAGGCTGGCGGCGGCGGCGCGCTTCAAGGCTGGATTGCGCGAACTGGCGGCGCGCGGGGCCCTTGTCTATGGCGAGTGCGGCGGCTTCATGGCGCTGGGGGAGGTGCTGGAAGATGCCCAGGGCGGGGCCCATGCCATGGCCGGATTGCTGCCGGTGCGGACCTCCTTCACGCGGCGCAGGCTGCATCTGGGGTATCGCGCCCTGACCCATGATTCCCCCCTGCCCTTGCCGGTGCGGCTGATGGGCCACGAGTTCCATTATGCCTCCGTCAGCGCACAGGGTGACGCCCCTGCCCTCTTCCACGGCGAAGATTCGCAAGGGAGGCTGCTTGCGCCCATGGGGCTGCGGACGGGGCGGGTGATGGGATCGTTCGCCCATGTGATCTGCGCCGCCTCCGGGGGCGGATCATGAGGGCGCGCGTCGTGATGATCCAGGGCACCGGCTCCAACGTGGGCAAGAGCCTCATCACCGCCGGGCTGTGCCGGGCCTTTGCCAACAGGGGGGTGTCCGTGGCTCCGTTCAAGCCGCAGAACATGTCGAACAATGCCGCGGTGTGCGCCGGGGGCGGCGAGATCGGCCGCGCCCAGGCCCTGCAGGCGCAGGCGGCGGGGCGCGCGCCGGTGGTGGAGATGAATCCCATCCTGCTGAAACCGGAAAGCGAGCGTGGGGCGCAGGTGATCGTGCGCGGCAGGCGCGGCGAGACCCTCACGGCGCGCGACTATTTCCGCCGCCGGGCGGAATTTTTGCCCGCCGTGCTGGAGAGTTTCCATGCGCTTTGCGCCACGGCCGACCTGGTGATCGTCGAGGGGGCGGGCTCGCCGGCGGAGATCAACCTGCGCGATGGCGACATCGCCAACATGGGCTTTGCGCGGGCGGTGGGCGCGCCGGTGGTGCTGGTGGGCGACATCCATCGCGGCGGGGTGCTGGCAGCCATAGCGGGCACGCTTCAGATCGTCGATGAGGCGGATGCGCGGCTCATCGAGGGAATCATCATCAACAACTTTCACGGCGATGCGGCCCTGTTCGAAGACGGAGTGCGGTTTTTAGAAGCGCACACGGGACGGCCCTGCCTGGGGGTGGTGCCGCATTTCGCACCGGCCCGCTGGCTGCCGGCGGAAGATGCCGTGGCGCTGGAGGAGGGGGCGAAAGGCGCAGATGGCCCCATCCACATTGCGGTGCCCAGATTGCCGCGGATCGCCAATTTCGACGATCTCGATCCGCTGCGGATGGAACCCGGCGTCCGGCTGTCCATCATTTCTCCCGGCGAGGCGCTGCCAGGGGATGCGCAGATCGTCATCCTGCCGGGGACGAAATCGACCATTTCCGATCTGGCCTTCGTGCGCGCGCAAGGGTGGGACATCGACATCGCCGCCCATGTGCGGCGCGGCGGGCGGGTGCTGGGCATCTGCGGCGGCTACCAGATGCTGGGCAGGCGCATTTGCGATCCGCTGGGGCTGGAGGGTCCCGCAGGAGCCAGGGTGGCGGGGCTGGGGCTGCTGGACGTGGAGACGGTGCTGGAAAAGGACAAGACCACGCGCGTCACGCGGGCCGTTCACGCGCCAAGCGGGGCGCCCATCCGGGCCTATGAAATCCACATGGGGCAAACCGCGGGAGCCGATTGCGCCCGGCCCTTCGCCCATGTGGACGGGCGGCCGGAGGGGGCGGTGCGCGCCGACGGGCTGGTGGCGGGCACCTATTTGCACGGGGCCTTTGTCTCCGATGCCTTCCGCCGCGCCTGGCTGGCCGGGTTGGGCGGCGCGCCCGATACGGGGCCCGGATACACGGCGCGCGTGGAGGAGACCCTGGATGAACTGGCGGCGCATCTTGCGGCGCATCTTGATCTGGACAAGGTGTTCAATTTGGCGCGGAGGCCCCAGTGAGCGATCCTTTTGACCATGACGATGAGGTGTTTGGCGCCTTTGCGCAACTGGTGCGCTGGCGGCGCGACATCCGGGCCTTCCGGCCCGATCCGGTGGATGAGGCAACCTTGCGCCAATGCCTGGAACTGGCGCACCTGGCCCCGTCAGTGGGCCTTTCGCAGCCGTGGCGGTTCGTGCGGGTGCGGGACAGAGAACGCCTGGAGCGCGTCATCGCCTCTTTCGAGCGGGCCAATGCCGAAGCCCTGGCGGCCACGGATGAGGAAGACAGGGCGCTCTATGCGCGGCTGAAACTGGAGGGCTTGCGTGATGCGCCGGTGCAGATGGCCGTCTTCAGCGATGAACAGACCACTAGCGGGCGCAAGCTGGGGGCGCGCACCATGCCGCAAACGCGGGCCTATTCCGTCGTCTGCGCCATTCACACCCTGTGGCTGGCCCTGCGCGCCAGGGGGCTGGGGCTGGGCTGGGTGTCCATCCTGGAGCCGGAAGCCGTCCATGCCGCCTGCGATGCCCCGCAGGCATGGCGGTTCATCGCCTGGCTGTGCATCGGCCACCCTGAACCTGCCGCAAACGAAACGCCGGAATTGCAACGCAAGGGCTGGGAGCGCCGCCTGCCGCTGGATGAGGTGCTCAAGACCCTGTGATCATCGCCAGGCGGGAAGGAAGGCGGCGATGCCGGTGCGCAGGTTTTCGGGGCTGTAGCCGCCTTCCTGGACGATGACGGTGGGCAGGCCCAGAGCGGCGATGCGCCGGGCGATGGCGGCAAG
>JALSNA010000256.1 GCA_026987255.1 Hyphomicrobiales bacterium
TGCACAAAAGGGGTTTTGTGCACTCGTTCCGGCCCGCGCCCCCTCCCAACCACCCAGGATTATAGGCAAGGTGGTTGGGAGGGGGCGCGGGCCTTTTCATGGTTTGGGGCGGAGCTGTTTTGTGGTGGCCAGGGCTTCGCGGACGGGGGCGAAGGAGCGGCGGTGGGCCGGGCAGGGGCCGAGGCGTGCAAGAGCCTCTTTGTGGGCCGGGACGGCATAGCCCTTGTGGGCGGCGAAGCCATAGCCGGGGTATTGCTCATCCAGCTTGCGCATGATGCCGTCGCGCACCACCTTGGCGATGATGGAGGCGGCGGCGATGGAGAGGATCTGCGAATCTCCTCCCACCACGGTGCGGCACTGGCAGGCGATGTCCGGGGCATGGTTGCCGTCCACCAGGGCCAGCACGGGGGCGGGATCGAGGGCCTCGAAGGCGCGCGCCATGGCCCAGAAGGTGGCGTGGAAAATGTTCATCTCGTCGATGATGTCCACATCGGCGATGCCCACGCCCACCCGGGCGCGGGCCATGATCTCGTCATGCAGGCGCAGGCGCGCCGCTTCCGTCAGGTTTTTCGAATCATCGATGCCATCGGGGATGTCATCGGGATCGAGCACCACGCAGGCGGCCACCACCGGCCCGGCCAGCGGCCCGCGCCCGGCCTCGTCCAGCCCGCAGACGGGGACCAGGCCATCCGCCATGGCCTGCCGCTCCAGATCGAAATGCGGCCCGGAGGGCGATTTTCTTGCATGCTTCGCCATTGTGCCAGCTTGCCCATGCCCGGAAGATTCGGCAAGGGGCCAATGCGGGTTGTGAACAGCCACGGCGGCCGTCCTTGCTATCCCCTGCCCTGCCCTTCCGTCCCGCCGGAGGGAAAAAGGCCGGGCAGGAACGGCTGGACGGGCGTGGGGCGCGGCGGGGCGAAATGGCGGGTGGCCAGGCGCAGGCGGCGGCGGGAAAGCCCCAGGCGGCGGCAGGCCAGCTCGAAGCGGCGCCCGATGGCCCAGGCATAGGGCCCTGCGCCGGTCATGCGGCGGCCAAAGCGCCAGTCATACTCGCGCCCGCCGGACATGGCGCGCACCAGGGAGAGCACATGGGAGGCCCGTTGCGGCATGGTGTCCACCAGCCATTCGCGGAACAGGCCGGAAACCTCGCCGGGCAGCCGCAGCATGGCGTATCCGGCCTCGCGTGCCCCGGCCCCGGCGGCGCGCGACAAGATGGTTTCGATCTCGTGATCGGTCACCGCCGGGATGACCGGCGAGACCAGCACGGCCACGGGGATTGCCGCATCGGCCAGCCTGCCAATGGTCTGAAGCCTTTTGGGCGGGGTTGCGGCGCGCGGCTCCATGAGACGGGCCAGGGAGGCGTCCAGGGTGGTGATGGAAATGGCCACCTTGACCAGATTGCGCCTTGCCAGGCGGGCCAGAATGTCCAGATCGCGCAAGATGAGGGTGGATTTGGTGACCAGCCCCACCGGCTGGCCGAACTCATCGGCCACCTCAAGCAGGCGGCGCGTCAGGCGGTATCGCCGCTCGATGGGCTGATAGGCATCCGTATAGGGACCAATGACCACCGGGGCGGGCCGCCAGGCGGGATGGGCCAGCTCGCGGGCAAAGAGCCGCGCGGCATTGACCTTGGCGCTCAGGCGGCTTTCGAAATCCAGCCCCGGGGAAAGGCCCAGATTGGCATGGCCCGGGCGGGCATAACAATAGATGCAGCCATGCTCGCAGCCGCGATAGGGATTGACCGAACGCTCGAAACATATATCTGGCGATTCGTTGCGCGCAATGATGGTGCGGGCCGTCTCCTCGCGCACGGATGTCTTGAGAGGCTCCGCAGCCAGCCTTTGCAAGGCGCCCCAGCCATCATCGGCCGCCTCGCGCTGGAGGCGCTCGAAACGCCCGGCGCGGGCCGAGCGCGCGCCGCGCCCGCGCAGGGCCCTGGCCCGCTCCGAAGCCAGCGCGCCGCGCGTGGCGGGGACGAAAACCGGCGCCGATGCTTGCGGCGTCAGATCCGCAGCGGCCATCTCGGCCAGATGCGATGCCGAATCATGATTCTGTCTGTCCTGCTTTCCGCTCATGCCGGAAGGCTAGCGCATTTGCAGGAACATTTCAAGAACATTCAGACTCCGGCATCGCCGTCCGCAAGGCCTTCGCCGGGGGGCTCATCGCCGGTGAAAAGCGAGACACCGAGGACCTTCTTCCTGCCTTTGTCCACCGTCCAGGTGAAGGTCAGCGGCGCTTCCGTCTGCAGGATGTGCAGCCAGTCGCGGAACTCCTCGCAAGGCATGGTGATGGAGACGGAAGAGGCCGTCACGGTGCTTTCGTGCCCTGCCCCACCCTTGATGAAATGCAGATAGGCAAAGCGCAGGGGCTCGCCGTTGGGCTTGAATTTCAAGGTGATGGTGTGGCGCGCCACGCCGCCGGAAAAATCGCGAAACGACATGTGCACCGACCAGGATTTCACTTCCGAGGTATGGGCTTCGATGGTCATGAGGTTGGCTCCCTCGTTGCGCCTTTCAAAGGATGAATGTCTTGTCATCGATATGGGGTGGCGGGCGATCTTTTTTGAGACCTTGGGACGATTTTCCTTGACGCGGCGGGCAAAGGGGTGTCTTTGCCCCTCAGCGACACTCCCCACGATTCATGTGCAATCGTTGGCCGGCACCGGCATCCGATGATGCCTCTTTCGACCCCGGCCCCTTTTTCCAGATTTCCACAGGGTGTTTCGTCAGGCGCGATCCTCGCGCCGGCCAACCCATGCGTCACCCCTTGCACTCCCTGCGCGGAGCAGGGCCGGGGGTCTGGCGCGTCATGAAAGACAAAGAACAGATGAACGATTTTCACGGCCTGAAACTGGCCGACCCGATTCTGAAGGCCATTGCCGAATCAGGATACGAGACCCCTACCCCCATCCAGGCGCGGACCATCC
>JALSNA010000257.1 GCA_026987255.1 Hyphomicrobiales bacterium
ATTGGCAAGCGGCGGGGGCTGCTGGGATGGAGCGATATTCACGCCCTTCGGGTTAGCCGGATTTTTTGTCCTGGCAGTGTTGCAACCCCTTGAAATAGCCCCGCTATTCCTGCGGGGCTGCGCCTTGCCAGAACAAAAATCCGGCTAACTGGCGGCGCGGGGTTTATGGGTCTACGCCCCGGGATTTGCGCGTGACAGCACAAGGGAGGAGCAATCATGAAACAGATCCTGACCGCTCTGGTGGCTGCCTTCATGGCATTGAGCGGGCCGCTGGCGGCGGAGGAGGTCACCATCCGGCATGGGCAACTGGTGCTCAATGCCAATCTGGAGCTGGCCGGCGGCAAGGGGCCGGGCGATGGCGTTCTGGTGATGACCCATGGCACCTTGGCGCACAACCGCATGGAGATCATGGCCAATCTGCAGGAGCTTCTGAAGGCGCGCGGCATTTCGACCCTGGCGATCAACCTTTCGCTGGGCATTTCCAACCGTCACAACATGTATGATTGCAACCAGCCCATGCGCCACCGCCACGCCGACGCGGTGGAGGAAATCGCCGCCTGGGTGGAGTGGCTGAAAGGGCGTGGCGCGCGCACCATATGGCTGCTGGGGCATTCGCGCGGCGGCAACCAGACGGCCTGGTATGCGGCCACCCGGGCACCGGAAGAGGTGACGAAAGTGATTTTGCTGGCGCCCATGACCGATGATGAAAGGCGCGCGGCGGCGGCATACAAGGCGCGCTTCGGAACGCCCCTTGCGCCCATGGTGGCCCAGGCGCGCGATTTCATCCGCGCCGGCCATGGCAACGAGCCCATGGAGCTGCCCGGCATCCTTTACTGCAAGGGCGGGCGGGCCACGCCAGAGAGCTTCTTGAGCTACCATGGGCCAGACGTGCGCCGTGACACGCCCTATTGGCTTCCCAAGATCAAGATTCCGGTGCTCATCATCGCCGGAAGGGAAGACAAGATCGCCGGCGATCTGATCGCGCGGGTCAAACCCCTGGCGGACGGCAGGCATATTCGCCTGAAGGTGATCGAGGATGCGGATCATTTCTTCCGCGATTTTGCCGCCGAGGATGCCGCGGACGCCATGGCCGCGTTCCTGAGCAGGCCATGATAGCCGGTTCACGGCGCATGCGACAAAAAACGGGAGCCTCGAGGGCTCCCGTCCTTGTTGAAAACAGGCAACCAGACTTCAGCTGTTGACCGCGTCCTTCAGGCCCTTGCCGGCCTTGAACTTCGGGACATTGGTGGGCGGCAGCTCCTTGGTGTCCTTGGTGCCGGGGATGCGCACGGTGCGCGCCGGGCGCCTGGTGACGGAAAAGGTGCCAAAACCGATGAGACGCACTTCGTCGCCTTCCTTCATGGCGCCGATGACGGTCTCGATGGCCGCTTCCAGGGCAGCCTGGGCCTGGGCCTTGGTCAGACCGGCCTTCTCGGCGACCTGGGCAATCAGTTCCTGTTTGTTCATGGTGTCCTTCTTTCCTTGTTTATTCCATCCGGTGGCAACGTGCAGATGCGCGCCCCCATATGTCCTCTTCCATGCAGGCATGCACACACAGATCTTCAATTTTTCAAATCTGGAAGTTCACAAACCGTTTCGCCTGAAAAATCATCATGGCGAATCATGCCCCCATGCACTGCACGGCTCCAAGCCTTGCCGCGCTTTTGCGATTCTGGCAAGGGACAGAATGACGCCTGGGTGACTTTTTCACAATTTTCGGCCCGGCGCAGACAAATATTCCTTGATCTGGCGCAAAAAAGGGACGGCCACCCATGTGACCGTCCCTCCTGCTGTCATTCGTCCGCCAGGCTTTCAGTGGGCGCGGGGCTGATCCGTGGCGCTGGCGGCCTTGGCGGCAGCCGCCTGGGCGGCCTTCTCGGCCTGCTCGTCCCATTCGATGGGCTCGAGCTTGCGAGTCAGCGCCCTGGCCAGCACCTCGTCCACGTGAGACACCGGGACGATCTCCATCCCGGACTTCACGTTGTCGGGGATTTCCGCCAGATCCTTGGCGTTGTCCTGAGGGATCAGCACCGTCTTGATGCCGCCGCGCAGGGCCGCCAGGAGTTTCTCCTTCAGCCCGCCGATGGGCAGCACCCGCCCGCGCAGGGTGATCTCGCCGGTCATGGCCACGTCATGGCGCACCTTGATGCCGGTGAGCACCGAGACGATGGCGGTGACCATGGCCACGCCGGCCGAGGGGCCATCCTTGGGCGTTGCCCCTTCGGGCACGTGCACGTGGATGTCGCGCTTGTCGAACAAGGGCGGCTTGATGCCGAAGTCCGTGGCGCGAGAGCGCACGTAGCTGGAGGCGGCGGAGATGGATTCCTTCATCACGTCGCGCAGGTTGCCGGTGACGGTCATCTTGCCCTTGCCGGGCATGTCCACCGCCTCGATGGTCAGCAGCTCGCCGCCCACCTCGGTCCAGGCCAGACCGGTGACCACGCCCACCTGGTCCTCGCGCTCGGCCTCGCCAAAGCGGAAGCGCGGCACGCCGAGAAAATCCTCCAGGTTCTTCTCGCTCACGGAGATCTTCGTCTTCTCCGTGGTCACCAGCTCCTTGACCGCCTTGCGGGCGATCTTGGCGATCTCGCGCTCCAGGGAGCGCACCCCGGCCTCGCGGGTATAGCGGCGGATGATGGTCAGAAGGGCGGCATCGGAAATGCTCAGCTCGCCCTTCTTGAGGCCATGGTTCTTCACCGCCTTGGGGATCAGGTGGCGCTTGGCGATTTCCAGCTTCTCATCCTCCGTATAGCCGGCGATGCGGATGATCTCCATGCGGTCCAGCAGGGGCGGCGGGATGTTCAGCGTATTGGCCGTGGTCACGAACATGACGTTGGACAGGTCGTATTCCACCTCCAGGTAATGATCCATGAAGGTGGCGTTCTGTTCCGGATCGAGCACCTCCAGCAGCGCCGCAGAGGGATCGCCGCGATAGTCCATGCCCATCTTGTCGATCTCGTCGAGCAGGAAGAAGGGGTTGATTGTCCTGGCCTTCTTCATCGACTGGATGACCTTGCCCGGCATGGAGCCGATATAGGTGCGCCGGTGGCCGCGGATTTCCGATTCGTCACGCACCCCGCCCAGCGACATGCGCACGAAGTTGCGCCCCGTGGCCTTGGCGATGGACTTGCCCAGCGAGGTCTTGCCGACGCCGGGCGGGCCGACGAGGCACAGGATGGGGCCGCGCAGCTTGCTGGTGCGCTGCTGCACCGCCAGGTATTCGATGATCCGCTCCTTGACCTTCTCCAGGCCGTAATGCTCGGCATCGAGCACCTTGCGGGCATAATCCAGATCCTTCTTGACCTTGGTCTTCCTGCCCCACGGAATGCCCAGCAGCCAGTCCAGATAGTTGCGCACCACGGTGGCTTCCGCCGACATCGGGCTCATCTGGCGCAGCTTGCGCAGTTCGGCCTGCGCCTTCTCGCGCGCTTCCTTCGAGAGCTTCGTCGTCTTGATGCGCTCTTCGAGCTCGGCCAGCTCGTCGCCGTCCTCGCCGTCGCCGGAGCTGCCCAGCTCCTTCTGAATGGCCTTCATCTGCTCGTTCAGATAGTATTCGCGCTGGGTCTTCTCCATCTGCTGCTTGACGCGGCCACGGATGCGCTTTTCCACCTGCAGGACGGAAATCTCGCCTTCCATGAGGGCAAAGGCCTTCTCCAGCCGCGCCGCCACGTCGGCGATTTCCAGCAGCGCCTGCTTGTCGGGCAGCTTGATGGCCAGATGCGCGGCGATGGTGTCGGCCAGCCTGGAGTTGTCGGAGATCTGGCTCAAGGTCTCCATGGCCTCCTGCGGCACCTTCTTGTTGAGTTTCACATAGGCCGCGAACTGATCCACCACGGTGCGCGCCAGGGCCTCGGTCTCCGGGCCCTCGGTGCTGGTGTCCGGCATGGGCGCGATCTCGGCCTCGAAAAAGGCCTGCTCGGGCGTGAAACTCTCGATGCGGGCGCGCTCGACGCCCTCGACCAGCACCTTGACGGTGCCATCGGGGAGCTTGAGCAGCTGCATGACCGTGGCCACGGTGCCGACGGTATAGATGTCCTGCACCCTGGGCTCGTCATCCGCCGGGTTCTTCTGGGCCACCAGAAGGATGCGCTTGTCGGCCTCCATGACCTTTTCCAGCGCCTTGATGGATTTCTCGCGGCCCACGAAGAGCGGCACGATCATGTGGGGAAAGACCACGATGTCGCGCAATGGCAAAACGGGCAGACGCGCCTTGTCCACGCCGGTATCCGGGTTGGCAATGGTTTTGTCTGTCATGTGCTTGTCTTCCTTGTCTTGTGGGCGCCGCGGCGGGCGCGGGATGTCACCGTGATGACTTCACGCGCATTCATTATGAAGAGATTCTGCCCTTTTGGCCAATGGAGCGCAAATCTTCGCGCCCGGGAGGGTAAAAAGACAGCCCCGCCACGGCTCGTGTCAGGATCAAAATGGGAACGCCCGGGCGCTTTTTCAAGGCTTTTGCAAACGATTCGCATGGCTTTCCACAAGGCAAAAGCCCCTGCCCGCCATGCAGAAAGGGCCACGCCGGCAAGGCGCGGCCCGGACAGCCATGGGCACCGCCCGCAGGATCAGGCGGTGTCCTTTTCCTCGTCCTTGTCGGCATAGATGAGCAAGGGCTTGGCCTCGCCCTCCACCACCTCGGCGGAGATCACCACCTCCTGCACGCCTTCCATGGAGGGCAGATCGAACATGGTGTCCAGCAGGATGCCTTCCAGGATGGAGCGCAGGCCGCGCGCCCCGGTCTTGCGCTTGATGGCCTTCTTGGCAATGGCGGTGAGCGCATCGCTGGTGAAGGACAGCTCCACGTCCTCCATCTCGAACAGACGCTGATACTGCTTGACCAGGGCGTTCTTGGGCGTGGTGAGAATCTGCACCAGGGCGTCCTCGTCCAGATCCTCCAAGGTGGCGATGACCGGCAGGCGGCCGACGAACTCCGGGATGAGGCCGAAGCTGAGCAGATCGTCGGGCTCCAGGTCCTTGAGCAGCTCGCCGGTCTTGCGCTTGTCCTCTTCCTTGACCTCGGCATTGAAACCGATGCCCGACTTGTCGCCGCGCTTGGCGATGAGCTTCTCCAGCCCGGCGAAGGCGCCGCCGCAGACGAAAAGGATGTTGGTGGTGTCCACCTGCAGGAACTCCTGCTGCGGATGCTTGCGCCCGCCCTGGGGCGGCACCGAGGCAATGGTGCCCTCCATGATCTTCAAGAGCGCCTGCTGCACCCCCTCGCCGGAAACATCGCGGGTGATGGAGGGATTGTCGGACTTGCGCGAAATCTTGTCCACCTCGTCGATATAGACGATGCCGCGCTGCGCCTTCTCGACGTTGTAGTCGGCCGCCTGCAGCAGCTTGAGGATGATGTTCTCCACGTCCTCGCCCACGTAGCCGGCTTCCGTCAGGGTGGTGGAATCGGCCATGGTGAAGGGCACATCGAGAATGCGCGCCAGGGTCTGGGCGAGCAAGGTCTTGCCGCAGCCGGTTGGGCCGACCAGCAGGATGTTGGACTTGGCCAGCTCCACGTCGTCGTTCTTCGAGGCGTGCTTGAGGCGCTTGTAATGGTTGTGGACGGCCACCGACAGGATGCGCTTGGCGCGGTCCTGGCCGATGACGTAATCGTTGAGCACGTCGTAGATTTCCTGCGGCGTGGGCACACCGTCGGCCGATTTCACGAGGTTGGTCTTGTTCTCCTCGCGAATGATGTCCATGCACAGCTCGACGCATTCGTCACAGATGAACACCGTCGGCCCGGCGATGAGCTTGCGCACCTCGTGCTGGCTCTTGCCGCAGAACGAGCAATAGAGGGTGTTCTTGCCGTCGCTGTCCTTGTTGTCCTTGCTCATGAAAACTCCTTGAGGGACCTTGAAGGGCCATTCGGGTTGCCCGCCCTTGCTTCAGAACCTATCCCGCCAGCGTGCGGGTTTCAAGCCATCTTGCGCCGCCTTGGGCCGCAAATCGCCGCAGGGGAGCGGCTCTCTTCAGTCTGCGCCCGTGAGGTTAAGCAAACCTTATTGCCTCGCCTTGCGCCATCTGAAGGGCCTTTTCCGCCCGCCGGGACGGATCAGTCCGCCGCCGGGACGGGGCGTTTGTCGATCACCTTGTCGATGAGGCCGAAATCCCTGGCCATTTCGGCGGTGAGGAAATTGTCGCGCTCCAGGGCCTCCTCGATCTTCTCCAGCGGCTGGCCGGTGTGCTGGACGTAAATCTGGTTCAGGCGGTGGCGCAGGTCGAGAATCTCCTTGGCGTGACGCTCGATGTCCGAGGCCTGACCCTGGAAGCCGCCGGAGGGCTGATGCACCATGATGCGCGCATGCGGCAGGGCAAAGCGCATCCCCGGCTCGCCGGCGGCCAGCAGCAGCGAGCCCATGGAGGCGGCCTGGCCGATCACCGTGGTGGACACCGCCGGGCGGATGAACTGCATGGTGTCGTAGATGGCCAGCCCGGAGGTCACCACGCCGCCGGGCGAGTTGATGTACATGGCGATTTCCTTCTTGGGGTTTTCCGCCTCCAGGAAGAGAAGCTGGGCCACCACCAGGGTCGCCATGTGATCCTCCACCGGCCCGGTGAGGAAGATGATGCGCTCCTTCAAAAGACGCGAGAAGATGTCATAGGCGCGCTCGCCGCGCGAGGAGGTCTCCACCACCATGGGCACAAGGGCGCTCAAGGTCTCGATCGGGTCTTTCATGCATGTCTCCAGAAAAATGTCCGCCGCGAGGATCGCGGTGATTCGCCTTCTTGTCTCATAGATAGACAACTTGTCCGTCCGGCGCAAAGCCCCCATGCAATTCTTCCGCCATTGGAAATGACCGCCGCCGATGCGGGCGCCTCGCGCGAGCCGGATGAGAGCTCACGCAACTGGCGCGGGGCTTGCGGTTTTCATTCCCGCCCTATATGCAATGGCGGAATTCATTTCCGGTTTCAGGTCATCCATGAACGCTCTCGTCGTCGTCGAATCGCCCGCCAAGGCGAAAACCATCAACAAGTATCTGGGCAAGGATTATCACGTCCTGGCCTCCTATGGCCACGTGCGCGATCTGCCGCCCAAGGACGGCTCGGTGGATCCTGACGCCGGGTTCAAGATGAAGTGGCAGATGGACGCGAAATCCGCCAGGCGGGTCAACGAAATCGCCCAGGCGCTGAAGGATGCCGACAAGCTCATCCTGGCCACCGACCCGGACCGCGAGGGCGAGGCCATCTCCTGGCACGTGCTGGAAATCCTCAAGCGCAAGGGAGCGCTGAAGGACAAGCAGATCGAGCGGGTGGTGTTCAACGCCATCACCCCGGCGGCCATCAAGGCCGCCATCGCCGCCCCGCGCAGCATCGATACCGCCCTGGTGGAGGCCTATCTGGCGCGCCGGGCGCTGGATTACCTGGTCGGGTTCACCCTCTCGCCGGTGCTGTGGCGCAAGTTGCCCGGGGCGCGCTCCGCCGGGCGGGTGCAATCGGTGGCGCTGCGCCTGGTGGCCGAGCGCGAGCTGGAGATCGAGGCCTTCACGCCGCGCGAATACTGGAGCATCGAGGGCGCCTTCAGGAGCCTGCGCGACGAGGCCTTCACCGCAAAACTGGCGGCCATCGGCGGCGAGAAGCTGGACAAGATGGCCATCGGCAAGGCCGAAGAGGCCCAGGCCATCGAAAAGGCCCTCAAGGGGGCAGACTTCACCATCACCTCGGTCACGGCCAAACCGGCCAGGCGCCACCCGGCCGCGCCCTTCACCACCTCCACCTTGCAGCAGGAGGCCTCGCGCAAGCTGGGATTCTCCTCCCGCCAGACCATGCAGGTGGCGCAAAAGCTCTACGAGGGCGTCTCCTTGGGCGGCGAGACGGTGGGCCTGATCACCTACATGCGGACCGATGCGGTCACCATGTCGCCGGAGGGCATCAAGGCGGCGCGCGAGCAGATCCTGCGCGGCTTTGGCGAACAATACCTCCCGCCCAGCCCGCGCATGTTCAAGACCAGGGCCAAGAACGCCCAGGAGGCCCACGAGGCCATCCGCCCCACCGATGCGGCGCGCACCCCGGAACAGATGAAGCGCTACCTGACGAAGGAGCAGCTGGCGCTCTATGAGCTGATCTGGAAGCGCACCCTGGCCTCGCAGATGGCCTCGGCCGAGTTCGAGCGCACCACCGTGGATCTGGAAGCGAAAGGAGAGGACGGCAAGACATATGCCTTCCGCGCCACCGGCCAGGTCATGCGTTTCGACGGCTTCCTGAAGCTCTATCGCGAAGGGCGCGACGACGGCGAGGATTCGGGCGAGGATTCGCGCCGCCTGCCGGTGCTCAACGAGGGCGAGGCGGCGCAGGCGGAGAAAATCGAGGCCAGACAGCACTTCACCGAGCCGCCGCCGCGCTATACGGAGGCCTCCCTGATCAAGAAGCTGGAGGAGCTGGGCATCGGGCGGCCTTCCACCTATACCGCCATCCTGACCACCCTGCGCGAGCGCGAATATGTGCGCATGGAGAAAAAGCGCCTCATCCCGGAGGACCGCGGACGGCTGGTTACCGCCTTCCTGGAGAGTTTCTTTCCGCGTTACGTGCAATATGACTTCACCGCCGCCCTGGAGGAAAAGCTCGACCAGGTGGCGGCCGGCAAGGCCGAGTGGAAGGCCCTGCTGCGCGATTTCTGGGTGGAGTTCAAGGAAACGGTGGAAAAGACCGCCGGGTTGCGGGTGTCGGAGGTGCTCGATGCTCTCAATGACCTGCTCGGCCCGCACATCTTCCCCAGGGGCGAGGACGGCAAGCCCGACCGCACCTGCCCGTCCTGCAAGGAAGGGCAATTGTCGCTCAAGGTGGGCAAGTTCGGCGCCTTCGTGGGCTGCTCCAACTATCCGGACTGCAACTACACCCGGCCGCTGAGCGACAACGGCGATGAGCAGGCCGCGCAGGTGGTGCCCAGGGAGGGCATCGCGCTGGGAACCGATCCCGAAACCGGCCAGGTGGTGACCCGCCACGAGGGCCGCTTTGGCCCCTATGTGCAGCTCGGCGAGGCCGTCAAGGGCGGCGAAAAGCCCAGGCGCGCCTCCATTCCGAAGGGCATGGACCCGCAGGCCATCACCCTGGACTATGCCCTCAAGCTGCTTTCGCTGCCGCGCCAGGTGGGCACGCATCCGCAGACCGGCAAGCCCATCGTCGCCAACATCGGCCGCTATGGCCCCTATGTGCAGCATGAGCGCACCTATGCCAACCTGCCCTCGGTGGAGGATGTCTTCAGCGTCGGCATCAACCGCGCGGTGGATCTCATCGCCGAAAAGGACGCCAGGCGCGGCGGCGCGCGCAAGGAGCTGAAAGCCCTCGGCGAACATCCCGATGGCGGCGAAATCCTGGTCATGGATGGCCGCTATGGCCCTTATGTGAAATGGGGCCGCACCAACGCCACCCTGCCGAAGGATGTCACGCCCGAAACCGTTACCCTGGAGCAGGCCATCGCGCTCATCGACGCCAAGAAACCCAAGGGCCGCAAGAAGGCGGCGGGGAAAAGGAAACCGGCGGCAAGAAAGAAAAAGGCGGAGAAAAGGGCGGCCAAATAGGCTGCCTGGACCGTCACGAAGAGGCTTTTTGTTCGTCTTTGCGCGCCTTGGGCGTGGCTTGTGCTTTCGTGATCCTTTGCCCCGCCGCTTTGAAAAGTGCGCGGGGTGTCTCTATATAGGGGCCAATGCTCAGGAAAACGATTGGAACACATGTGACCAGAAAACAGGCGGCGGGACACTCCGCGCCCATGCCAAGCGAGGCGCAGATCCTCGAATATATCCGCGGCCAGGAGGGCAAGGTGGGCAAGCGCGAGATCGCGCGGGCCTTCGGCATCCGTGGCGCGGAGCGCATCGAACTGAAAAAGATGTTGCGCCGCATGGCGGACAAGGGATTGATCGAAAAACGCGCCAAAAGGCTGGTCAGGGCCGGGCAGATGCCGCCGGTGGCGGTGCTCGATGTCATTGGCCCCGATGACGAAGGCGAGCTGGTGGCGCGCCCCTCCGTCTGGGACGAGGACATCCATGGCCAGCCGCCGCGCATTCTCGTCCGCGAGCGCAACAGGCGCGGCTCTCACGAGGCGCTGCCCGGTGCGGGCGATCGCATCCTGGCGCGCATCGAGCCGCTTTCATCCGGCCCATATCCCTATTCGGCGCGCGTCATCCGCAAGCTCGATCACCGGGCCAACGAGATCCTCGGCGTGCTGCGCCGCGATGGGCGCGGCAATGCCTGGCTGGTGCCGGTGGAGAAGAAGGCGCGCGGCGAAATCCGCATCCGGACCGGCGATGGCGGCGATGCGCAAGATGGCGAGCTGGTGCGCGCCGCCATCCGCCGCGACCGCAGGCACGGAACGAGCCAGGCGCGGGTGCTGGAGCGGCTGGGGGATGTCGGTGACATTCGCAACATCTCGCTGATCGCGGTGCACGAACAGGGCATCCGCGATGCCTTCCCGCAAGAGGCGCTGGAGGAGCTGGAGCGGCTGCCCGCCTGGCGTGAGGAGGGCCGCGAGGACATCCGCCACATTCCGCTGGTCACCATCGATCCGCCGGATGCGCGCGACCATGACGATGCCGTCTGGGCCGCTCCGGATGACGATCCGGCCAATCCGGGCGGGCACAAGGTGATCGTGGCCATCGCCGATGTCTCGTGGTACGTGCGGCCGGGAACGGCGCTGGACGCCGAGGCGCGGCTGCGCGGCAATTCCACCTATTTCCCCGACCGGGTGGTGCCCATGCTGCCGGAGCGCATCTCCAACGATGTGTGCTCCCTGCGCGAGGGCAAGGACCGCCCTGCCCTGGCCTGCTTCATGACCTTCGATGCGCAAGGCAACAAGCGCTCGCACCGCTTTGCCCGCGTCATCATGCGCTCGGCGGCCTTTCTCTCCTACGAGCAGGCGCAGGCGGCCATCGACGGACGCCCCGATGAGGCCACGGCGCCCCTGCTGGACAGTGTCCTGAAACCCCTGTGGTCGTGCCATGACACCCTCATGGCGGCGCGCCGGCGGCGCGGGCCGCTGGAGCTGGACATCCCGGAACGCAAGCTGATCCTGGACGCCACCGGGCTGATCGAGCGGGTGGTCTCCCCAGAGCGGCTGGAAGCCCACAAGCTCATCGAGGAGCTGATGATCCAGGCCAATGTCTCGGCCGCCGAGCAGCTGGAGGCCAGGGGCTCGCCGCTGATCTACCGCATCCATGACGCCCCGGCGCCGGAGAAGATCGAGGCCCTGGGGCAGTTCCTGCGCACCATCGGCCTGTCCGCCCCTGTCGGGCAGGTGATGAAGCCGATGCACTTCAACCAGATCCTGCAGAAGGCGCGCGGCACGCAGTTCGAGCACGTGGTCAACATGATGGTGCTGCGCAGCCAGTCGCAGGCCATCTATTCTTGCGAGAATCACGGCCATTTCGGCCTCAACCTGCGCCGTTACGCCCATTTCACCTCGCCCATCCGGCGCTATGCCGACACCATCATCCACCGCGCCCTGGTTGGTGCCCTGGGGCTGGGGGACGGCGGGCTGTCGAAGGGCGACATCGCGCACATGGAGGAGACGGCGGAGATGATTTCCACCGCCGAGCGGCGCTCGATGATGGCGGAGCGCACC
>JALSNA010000258.1 GCA_026987255.1 Hyphomicrobiales bacterium
GATGGTCTTCAGACTGTTGATGGAGATGCCCCACTGATATTTTGCGATATTCACGCTGGCGGCGCGGGGTTTATGGGTCTACGCCCTAAGACAGTTGATGGAGATGCCCAATCCCTCCAGCCATCCCGAACCACGCAATGCATCTTGCCACCCCATCGCCCAGCATATAAAAAAGCTCCGGGCGCCGGCTTAGCTCAGTTGGTAGAGCACCTGATTTGTAATCAGGGGGCCGGGGGTTCAAGTCCCTCAGCCGGCACCAGGTTTACCCCAGTCTCAATGATAGATGCATCCCTTCCGAAGCTGCCGGAAGGCAAAAGAGGTCGTGCCAGCAATACCGTGCGAAATCGGCTGGCACTGATGGATTTTGAACTGAAACCGGCATGACCCGGGATACATCAACAGGCCCCGGGGCCTGACCTTCCAGATAGTTGACAAATGTTTAGTTATGGTGTTGAGTAATACTCAACCACTGGAGCGCAAGCGCCCTGTCTTCGGGGCAAGAAGAGCGCGCCACGCTTTCGGTGGGGATACATGCATATGTCTGGGAGGAATGGACATGAGACGAGGAAAGAAGCTACTCGCCGCGGCGGCCGTGTTGTTGGGATTTGCCGCGTCTAATGCGCAGGCTGCCGACAAGGAGCTGACCCTTTGCTGGGCCGCCTGGGATCCGGCCAATGCCCTGACGGTCCTGTCGAAGGACTTCACCAGGGAAACCGGCATCAAGATGAAATTCGAGTTCGTTCCGTGGACGAATTTCGCCGACCGTTTCCTCAATGAACTAAACTCCAAGGGCAAGCTGTGCGATCTGCTGATCGGTGACAGCCAGTGGATCGGTGGCTCGGCGGTCAATGGCCACTATGTGAAACTCAACGATTTCTTCAAGAAGGAAGGCATCTCCATGGATGACTTCCTGCCGGCCACGGTTTACGCCTATTCCACCTGGCCGAAGGGCTCCAAGAACTATTATGCCCTGCCGGCCATGGGCGATGCCCTGGGCTGGGTCTATCGCAAGGACTGGTTCGCCAGG
Source organism: Hyphomicrobiales bacterium (assembly GCA_026987255.1). Lineage (GTDB taxonomy): Bacteria > Pseudomonadota > Alphaproteobacteria > Rhizobiales > Aestuariivirgaceae > Thermopetrobacter. The sequence continues at coordinate 1,028 of JALSNA010000258.1, forward strand.
CCCGAATTGCGCAAGGAATTCAAGGCCAGGTATGGCCGCGAGCTGGCGCCGCCGAAGACCCAGATGGAGCTCATGGACATAGCCAGGTTCTTCCAGGGCCGCGTGATCGACGGCAAGAAGCGCTATGGCGTGGCCATCTATACCGAGCGCGGCTCGGAGGGCATCACCATGGGTGTGACCTCGGCGCTCTATCCTTTCGGCTTCAAGTATGAAAAGACGCCCGGCAAGTATGACATGGACGGCGCGGTGAACTCCCCCGATTCCGTCAAGGGGCTGGAGTTCTACAAGGCCCTGTATGACTGCTGCACCCCTCCGGGCCATTCGGACGCCTACATGGTGGCCAATCTCGATGCCTACAAGTCCGGCCAGGTGGCCATGCAGATGAACTGGTTCGCCTTCTTCCCCGGCATCGCCAAGGATCCGGATGTTGGCGGCGCAAAGTCCGGCTTCTTCGTCAATCCGCGCCAGAAGGTCGAGGCTTCCGTGCTCGGCGGGCAGGGCATCTCCGTGGTCTCCTATTCCGACAAGAAGGACCTGGCCCTGCAATACATCAAGTGGTTCGCCAAGCCCGAAGTGCAGAAGAAATGGTGGTCCCTGGGCGGCTATTCGTGCCACAAGGCGGTGCTCAACGACCCGGCCTTTCCGCAGTCGCAGCCCTTTGCCGCCGATTTCCTGAAGGCCATGGGCAACGTCAAGGACTTCTGGCAGGAGCCCAATTACGCCGAGTTGCTGCAGGCCATGCAAAAGCGGGTGCATGATTATGTGGTGGCCGGCAAGGGCACGGCCAAGGAGGCCCTGGACAAGCTGGTCAAGGACTGGCGCGAGGCCTTCGAGGATGCAGGCAAGCTGTAAGCTTGCGCCATTTGCACCCGACTTCCAACATTCCGGCCGGATCCCGGTCCGGCCGGAACATCGACAAGATCGAGGCACAGGGGATTGCGCCGTGACCGCAAGGGACAGGACATCGCTCGCGCAAAAGGCCGCACGGGCCACGCCGGAACCGGTGGCGCGCAGGATCAGGGGATTGTCGGACAGGGCGCTGGCATGGCTGTTCATCTCGCCAACCATCATCCTGCTTTTGGCCATCAACATCTTTCCGCTGATCTGGACCATCTATCTGTCCTTCACCAATTACCACGCCAACCGGCCCAACATGAACGTGCGCTGGATCGGCCTGCGCAATTACCAGCGCATCCTGGGCAGCGAGGACATCTGGGGCTATCTGCAGGTCACGGCCCATTTCGTTTTCTGGACCATGGTCTTGCAATTGCTGCTCGGGTTCGGCCTGGCCTTGCTGATCAACCGCAATTTCAGGGGATCGAGCTTCTGGACCACGGTCATCCTCATCCCCATGATGCTTTCCCCCGCCGTGGTCGGCACCTTCTGGACCTATCTCTACCAGCCGCAAACGGGCATTTTCAGCTATATCGTCAATGCCTTTTACGATTTCGGCCCTCTGGACATGATCGGTTCGGTGAAACTTGCGCCCTGGGCCATCGTCATTGTCGATACCTGGATGTGGACGCCCTACATCCTGTTGCTCTCCCTGGCCGGGCTGCGCTCCATTCCCGATTATCTCTATGAAGCGGCCGAGATCGACCGCGCCAATGCCTGGCAGAAGTTCTGGCACATTACCTTCCCGCGGGTTTTGCCCTTCCTCATGCTGGCGGTGCTGTTCCGCGGCATCGAGAACTTCAAGATGTTCGACATGGTGGCGGAGCTGACATCGGGCGGGCCGGGGTCCACCACGGAGCTTGTATCCATCACCCTCAAGCGGGCCGCCTTCGAGAGCTGGAAAACCGGCTATGCCTCCGCCTTTGCCGTCATTCTCTTCGTGACCGTGTTCGGATTGGGCAACATTTACGTCAAGGCACTCAACAGGGTGAAACGATGACAGCCAACACCAACAAGGCCTTTTCGGTATCCGAGGCCTCCGGCCGCTCCAAGGCCATTGCCGGAGCGCTGGTCATTCTCTATGCGCTGGTCACCATGATCCCGCTGGCGTGGATCTTCCTCACCGGGTTCAAGTCCCCGCCCGATTCCATCGCCTATCCGCCGAAAGTGGTTTTCACCCCCTCCCTGGAGGGATACGTGAACCTGTTCACCACCCGCTCGCGTCAGACGCCGGAATATCTCGAGAGCCTGGGGCCGCCCAGGACCTGGTATGACAAGCTGGTGCGCGAGCGCAACATGGTCATCACCGGCCCGTCGCGCTACAAGGACCGCTATGTCAATTCGCTGGTCATCGGCTTTGGCTCCACCTTCCTGGCGGTTTTCCTGGGCACACTGGCGGCTTACGGGTTTTCGCGCTTCAAGGTGCCGCTCAAGGACGATCTGCTGTTTTTCATTCTCTCCACCCGCATGATGCCGCCCATCGCCGTGGCCATTCCCATTTACCTCATGTACCGCCAGCTTGGCCTGTCGGATACCTGGCTGGGCATGATCCTGCTTTACACGGCGGTCAATGTTTCGCTCGCCGTGTGGCTGCTCAAGGGGTTCGTGGATGAAATCCCGCGCGAATACGAGGAGGCGGCGGTCATCGATGGCTATTCGCGCTTTCAGGCCTTCATCAAGGTGGTGCTGCCGCAAATGCGCGCCGGCATTGCCGCGACGGCCATTTTCTGTCTCATTTTCGCATGGAACGAATATGCCTTTGCCCTGCTTCTGACATCCGGCACGGCGCAGACCGCGCCGCCCTTCATCCCCCAGATCATCGGCGAGGGCGGACTGGACTGGCCGGCCGTGGCGGCGGGCACCACGCTGTTCCTCGTTCCCATCGTGTTTTTCACCGTATTGTTGCGCAACCAGCTGCTGCGCGGCATTACCTTCGGAGCGGTGCGCAAATGACCGGACAAGACAAGAAGGGCAGCATCAGGCGCTTTTTCCTGCGCGGCCCGTGGGAGAATGCCGCAACGGCGGGCATTGCCCTTGGCGTGTTCATGCTCATGCAGCCTTTTTCCATGACCCTTTACAGCTATTCCTTCATCGTCATTCTGGCGGCGACCCTGGGCTTCGTCATCGTCAGCCATTTTCCGGAGGGCGAAGATGGCTGAAATCACCGTTCAGGGACTGAAGAAATACTTCGGTGACTTCGCCGCCGTGCACGACAGCTCCTTTCGCGTGCATGACGGGGAGTTCTTCGTCATGCTGGGGCCGTCCGGCTGTGGCAAGACCACGACCTTGCGCATGATCGCCGGGCTGGAATTGCCATCGGAAGGGCGCATCCTTCTGGATGGCGAGGATGTGACCTGGCTGCGCGCGGCGCGGCGCGACATCGCCTTCGTCTTTCAGCTCTTTGCTCTTTATCCGCACATGAACGTGCGCAGGAACATCTCCTTTCCCCTGCGCATGGAGCATGTGAAGCGGGCCGAAATCCGCCGCCGCGTGGACGAGGTGGCCGATCTGTTGCGCATCGGGCATCTGCTCGACAAGCCGGTGGGCGGGCTCTCCTCCGGAGACCGTCAGCGGGTGGCCCTGGGCCGGGCCATCATCCGCCGCGCCAAGGCCTTTTTGTTCGATGAGCCGCTGGGGGCGCTGGACGCCGAGTTCCGCGACCTGATGCGCGAGGAATTGCGCCAGCTCCATGACCGCATCGGCGCCACTTCCGTCTATGTCACCCACGACCAGATCGAGGCCATGTCCATGGCCGACCGCATCTGTGTCATGGAGCGCGGAAAGGTCTTGCAGGTGGGCACTCCCATGGACATCTACAACCGGCCGAAAACCCGCTTTGTCGCCGGCTTCATCGGCAGTCCCTCGATGAACTTCCTGCCCGCCGGCGGCGGACTGCCAAAGGGCGCGGAGGAAATCCGGGTCAATGGAGCCCGCCTGAAGATGCCCAGGTTGCGCGAGCCCCTGGATGCTCCCGAGGCCGAAATCGGCATTCGCCCCGAACACATCCGCCTGGCGCAGGACGGCCCGCTCAGGGGGCGCGTCTTTGCGGTGGAATATACCGGCGCCAGCCAGCTCGTCACGGTGGACACCCCCGCCGGACGGCTGAAGGTGCGCGCAGGCAACACCCAGCGCATAGATGAGGATGAAACGGTGGGGCTGACCCCCGATCCGCGGCGGATCGTGGTCTTCGACCCGCGTGATGAGCGGGCCCTGGACAGCGGCCTGTTCGGGGAGGACGGGCATGAGTGAACTGCGCCTTGAAAACCTGCGCAAGACCTTTGGCGCCATTGCCGCGGTGGACGATCTGTCCCTGAGAGTGGCCGATGGGGAGTTTGTCGTTCTCCTGGGCCCCACGGGGGCGGGCAAGACCACCACCCTGCGTCTGGCCGCCGGGCTGGAAAATCCCGATGCCGGGGCGGTGTTCATCGGCGGGCGCGAGGTCACCGGCCTCACCCCGGCGGAGCGTGACGTGGCCTTCGTTTTTCAGCAATATTCGCTTTATCCCCACTACACGGTCTTTGACAATCTGGCCTTCCCCCTGCGTGCTCCGGGCCGCAAATGGCCTGAAGAACGGATCAGGTCGCGGGTGGAGGAAATCGCCGCCATGCTCGATATGGAGCACAAGCTGCAAAACCGCGCCACCCAGCTTTCCGGCGGCGAGATGCAGCGGGTATCCATCGGCCGCGCCCTGGTGCGCGCGCCCAATCTCTTTCTCATGGATGAGCCCCTGTCCTCGCTGGACGCCAAGTTGCGCGAGTCCATGCGCGTGGAGCTCAAGCGCATCCAGCGCGATCTGGGGGCCACCATACTCTATGTCACCCATGACCAGCTGGAAGCCATGACCCTGGCCGACCGCATCGGCATCCTGGAAGACGGCAAACTGGTGCAGGTGGGCGCGCCGCGCGAAATTTATGAAAACCCGGTCTCTGTCCATGCCGCCCGCCGCCTGGGGTCTCCGCCCATGAACATCCTGCCGCCGCAGGCCCTTGGCCTGCCGGACCTGCCACCGGCGGCGGCGCAAATCGGCATCCGTCCAGAGGATGTCGAACTTGGTGGCGACAGCGGCATCGTTGCAAGGGTGGAGAGCCTCGAGCACCTGGGCGCCAGCATGGTGGCGGGTCTTGGTTTCGGCAATGAGCGGCTGCATGTATTGCTGGACGACAGCCAACGGCTGCGGCGTGGCCAGCAGATCACATTCACACTCAACCGGGAGAAGATCATCTGTTTCGACAGCCAGGGCAGGCGCATCGATGCACCCCCGGCAGCATGATCAGGAAGGAGCGCAAGGTGTCCGATATGCACAACGGGAAACTCCTGGAGGCGGCGGTGGCGGCCATCCGCGAACATGCCGATGAGCTGACCGCTCTTGATCAGGCCATTGGCGATGGCGATCACGGCATCAACATGAAGCGCGGCTTCGACGCCCTGGCCGAAGCCGCCGGAGAGCTGGAAAGGCTGGAGCTGCCCGCGGCCCTGCAGAAGGCGGGAATGATCCTGGTGATGAAGGTGGGAGGCGCATCCGGGCCGCTCTATGGCTCCCTGCTCATGGCCATGGGCAAGGCCGCGGCCCACCCGCCAGCCAGCGCCGATGATGTGGCCGGGATGCTGAAGGCGGGCATCGAGGCCGTCAAGGCGCGTGGCAGGTCGGATGCCGGAGCCAAGACCATGCTCGATGTGCTCATTCCGGTTCTGCAGGCGCTCGAAAGCCATCCCGAAGATCCCTGCGCGGCGGCGGTGAGGGCCGCCGATGATGGCCTTGAGGCCACCCGGGGCATGCTGGCCACAAAGGGGCGCGCTTCATTCCTGGGCGAACGCTCCATCGGGCATCTCGATCCCGGGGCGCGCTCGTCCGCCCTGCTCGTTCATGCCATTTGCAATGTTTTGGAGGATTCATGACCGGTAATGTTTCCATAGTCATCGTTTCCCATTCGCCCAAGGTGGCCGAGGGAACAGCCGACATGGTGCGCCAGATGGTTGGCGAAGAGGTGCGTCTGGCCCATTGCGGCGGCGATCCCGATGGCGGACTGGGCACCAATGTCGGAGCCATCATGGAGGCCATCGAGGCGGTCTATTCGCCAAAGGGTGTGGCCATTCTCGTGGATCTTGGCGGGGCGGAGACCAACAGCGAAATGGCGCGCGAGATGCTGCCCGCCGAAAAGGCCGCCCATGTTGCGATCTGCAATGCGCCCCTGGTGGAGGGCGCCATCATGGCCGCCACGGAGGCCTCCGGCGGAGCGGACCTGGAAGCGGTGCGGGCCACCGCCGAGGAGTTTCAGGCATGACGGAAACCGTCACGGGAAAGGTCGTCATCACCGATCCGGCAGGGCTTCATGCCCGTCCGGCGGTGAAGCTGACCAAGCTGGCCAAGAGCTTTGCCTCGGACATTGACATCCGGGCCGGAGAGGATGGCGGCTGGATAAATGCCAAATCTCCCAGCGCGGTGATGAAGCTCAAGGCCAGGCATGGAACCACCCTGCATGTGCGCGCCACCGGCGCCGATGCGCAAGGCGGCGTGGATGCGCTGGTCGATCTGGTCAAGCGGGGTTTCGGATGATGGGGCAGCGCGCCGAACAGATCTTCCATGGCCAGCCAGCGGCAGGAACCATGGCGAAAGGCCCCCTGCATGTCTTGCCCGGAACACGGCAGGAAACCGCTGCGCCTGCGGCCGGAGAGGATCTTGCCGCGGCCCTTGAGCGCGCCAGGAGCGAGCTTTCCCGGTTGATCGGCAACGAAAAAGGAGCTGCGGGAGACATTCTGGAGTTCCAGCTGGCCTTGCTCGATGATGAGGATTTTCTGGCTCCGGTCATCAAGCGCATGGCCGCCGGCGAGCCCTGGCGCAAGGCCTGGCGTGAGATGCTGGAGGAAGAAATCGCCACCTACCGCGACAGTGGCGATGAATACCTGGCCGCGCGCGCCAACGATCTGCGCGATCTTCAGATGCGCGTGCTGGGAACGGATCAGGACATGTCCGGCATCGGAAGGGGCGCCATTGTCGTGGCCGCTGACCTGACACCCTCGCGTTTCTTGCAGATCAGCCGCCTTGGCGTCTCCGGCATCGCCCTTTCCGGCGGCAGCGCCACCGGCCATGTGGCCATCCTGGCGCGCGAACGCGGCATCAACATGATCGTCGGACTCAAGACCGCGGTAGAGACCCTGCCAGATGGAGAACAGGCTCTGATCGATGCGAAAAACGGCCTTCTCATCGTTTCCCCCTCGGCGCGGACCCTGGCGCAAGGCGCAGAACGCATGGCCCATGAGGAAAAGGAGCGAAAAGCCGCGCAGGCCATGGCGAAAAAGCCCGCGATGACAGCGGATGGAGAGCCTGTGCGGGTCTTGCTCAATGCCGCAAACCCTGACGATCTGGAGGAAATTTCGCCGGAAATTTGCGATGGCATCGGCCTGACGCGCACCGAATTTCTGTTCTCTGACGGCCTCTTGCCGGACGAGGAGACGCAAACGCGTGTTTATGAACGCATTCTGGCCTGGGCGAGGGGCAAGCCGGTGACCATCCGCACCCTGGATGCGGGGGGCGACAAGCCCATTGCCGGGGTCACGGCCGATGGCGAGCGCAATCCCTTTCTGGGTCTGCGGGGCTTGCGGCTGTCCTTGCGCAAGCGGGCGCTGTTCCGCCGTCAGTTGCGCGCCCTGCTGCGCGCCGCAATCCATGGTGAGCTGAAAATCATGGTGCCCATGGTGTCCGTTCCGGAAGAAATGGTGCAGGCCCGTGCGCAACTGGAAAAGGCGCGGCAGGAACTGGAGCAACGCAATGTCCCTTATGGGGATGTATCCTTCGGGATGATGGTGGAGGTGCCCGCAGCCGCTCTCATGGCCGAATGCTTCGATGCCGATTTCTATTCCATTGGCTCCAATGACCTGATCCAATATACTCTGGCGGCGGAACGGGGCAATCCTGAGGTCTCCTGGCTGGCAGATGGCTGCAACGGGGCCGTCATGGAGCTGATTGCCCGCACGGTTCGGGCCGGCCGCCGCCTGGGGCGCGAGGTCAGTGTCTGTGGCGCCCTGGCCTCCGAGCCTGCGCACGCCGCTTGTCTTCTGGATGCCGGAGTGCGGGTCTTTTCCGTGGCCCCGGCCATGGCCGGGCCCGTCAAGCTGGCCATTTCGCGGCATGCCATGGCAAAAGGGAGCAAGAACAAATGAGCGATGTGCGCACCCCGGTCATGAAACCCGCCGAGGCCCTGCGTGCCTACAAGACCTTGCTGCGCGAGCTCATCAACCAGCGCCCGTCGGGCACCCGCAAGCGCATCGCCGAGGCCCTGGGCACGCACCGCAGTTTCATTTCCCAGGTCACCAATCCATCCCTGAAGGTGCCGCTCCCGGCCCAGCACGTGGAAGAGCTTTTTCGCGTCTGCCATTTTTCCGTGGAGGAGAAAAGGCAGTTTCTGGCGCTTTACCGGCAGGCCCATCCGGACAGGCCGGTGCGTTTTGCCGATATAGAGACCGATGACCAGCATGTCATCCGCATCGTCGTGCCCCCCTTCAAGAGTGCGCGCAAACGCGCCGAAGTGGAACACCTGATCCGGGAATTCGCCGCCCGGATCATCGATTTGTCCAAGAACACTCAATAAGCCAGCGGAGGAAACGTCATGAAAAAGCTCATCAACAGCGTGGAAACGGTTCTTGACGAGAGTCTGGCGGGCTTCGGCGCGGCCCATGCGGATCTGGTGAAAATCCATGCGGAACCGAGGTTCGTCATGCGCGCGGATGCCCCCGTGAAGGGCAAGGTGGCGCTCATTTCCGGCGGCGGATCGGGTCATGAGCCCTTGCATGCGGGTTTTGTCGGCAAGGGCATGCTGGATGCCGCCTGCCCCGGCGAGGTCTTCACCTCGCCCACCCCGGACCAGATGCTGGCGGCGGCAGCGGCCGTGGATGGCGGCGCGGGCGTGCTGTTCATTGTCAAGAACTACTCCGGCGATGTGATGAACTTCGAAATGGCGGCCGAAATGCATGAAGGCAAGAGTGCCTCGGTGATCACCAATGACGATGTCGCGGTGGAGGATTCGCTCTATACCCAGGGCCGGCGGGGCGTGGCGGGAACGGTGGTGGTGGAAAAGATCGCCGGGGCGGCCGCCGAAGAGGGGGCCGATCTTGAAACCTGCAAGGCCATTGCCGAACGGGTCAATGCCGCGTGCGGCACCATGGGCATTGCCCTGACCAGCTGCACGGTTCCCGCCGCGGGCAAGCCCACGTTCGAGATTGGCGCGGATGAAATGGAATTCGGCGTCGGCATCCATGGCGAGCCGGGCCGCAAACGCACCAGGATCATGACGGCGGACGAGATCAGCGAAAGGATGGTCGAGGCCATATGCGAATCCCTCAAGCCCGCCGCGGGAGAAGAGATCTTGCTGTTCGTCAATGGCATGGGCGGCACCCCGCTGATGGAGCTTTACCTGATGTATCATGCCGCCGCGAGGCAATGCGCGGCGCGCGGGCTGAAGATCGTGCGCTCCCTGGTGGGCAACTATTGCACCTCCCTGGACATGGCCGGTGCATCCGTGACGCTGGTGAAGCTCGATGCCGAAATGCTCCGCCTGTGGGACGCCCCGGCCACGACGGCGGCTTTCACGCGCTGCTGAACAGAGTCGCATGTGAAGTATTCACAACAGATTGAATACACAGCATTTTCTGGCATTCTGACAATCCGTGAATTGCAAGGTTCTGACAGATTTTCTGTCAGAACCTTGCAATTTACTTGGGGCCAAAAATGATGTCCTGCTGACGCCGGGCCGCCCCAAGTCAGCAGGACGCCTTGTTTTTCCTGAAGAAAAGTATTTCCAGCCTGCCAGGCAGGCTGGAAAACTTTTCTTCACGTCCGACGAACAGATGGGGATCCAAAAAAACGCTTGCGCGTCCATCCTCATCCCCTGCCACCCCCCCCGTAGTGTCCCATGACTGGGGTGGTTGGCAGGGAATGAGGATGGTCTTCAGACAGTTAACAGAGATTCCCAGGTGCAACCACATTCGCCGGAATGCGCTTTTCCACCGGATTTTTGCCATTCCGGCTATTTTTTGGAGTCAAGGACAGTCCGACAGTGATTGACCGAGTGGGAGTTCTATAATACTATTCAGTCATGAAATGCGCATGATCCAACAGGGCGGCGAGCCTTTTCATGGGATTACGAACTGCCATGACCATCGGGCACCTTCACACGATACCGGCAGATCGTGACAACCTCATGATGTATCAGGCCATTTCTTCCGGCTCGTTCAGGCCATTGGCCGGGCAATCGGAACCTTCGGGCGGCAAGAACGACAAGAAAAAAGGTGGCCGGCCCAAAGCCATGCGCCATCCTTGCAAACCGCTGCCGCCAAAATGCCCGGCGGAACGCTGCGCGCAACCGGTCAGGAAACGGGGAAAAGGGCCTGCTTCGGCCCAGCTCCTGCCCCTGCCCGGATCCCGCCGGGATGCGTCTGCGACTTTGAACCCAAGGGAGACTCATCATGACACGTTTGAACAGGCGGAATTTCCTCAAGGCGACGGGCGGGCTTGCCGCGGCCTCCGCGCTCGCCATGCCGCACATCCGCAACGCCGAGGCCGCCACCATGGAGCTGCGCTGGCTCGGCTGGGAGCATTACAACGAAAAACGCAT
>JALSNA010000259.1 GCA_026987255.1 Hyphomicrobiales bacterium
GTTCCCGCTGCCATGCAGGGCTCCGCGCCGGCGCAAGCGGACGGGCCCTCCGCGCAAGGTGGCGCGGCTGGCGGGGCGGCAAGGGAGACGGCCGGGGCAGGGCGGATGCCTGCAGAGCAGAGCGCGAAAGCGGCGGGCGGGGCAGGGCGGATGCCTGTGGCGGATAATGCGGCCCCGGCGGGCGGGCGGATTTTCGCCACTCCGCTGGCGCGGCGGCTGGCGAAGGAGGCGGGGCTGGAGCTGGCGCGCATCACAGGCTCGGGGCCGCACGGGCGCATCGTCAAGGCGGATGTCGAAAAGGCCATTGCGCAGGGCACGCCAAAAGGCGCGCAGGCGGAGGCTTCCGGGGCGGCCATGGCGGATGTCTCGCGGCTCTACGAGGCAGGCACCTATGACCTTGAGCCGCTCGATTCCATGCGCAAGGTGATCGCCGAGCGGCTGACCCATGCCAAGCAGACCATTCCGCATTTCTATCTGACGGTGGAGTGCGTGATCGACAAGCTGCTGGCGGCGCGCTCGGCGCTCAATGCCGGCGCGCCGAAGGATGCCAATGGCGCGCCGGTGTGGAAGATTTCGGTCAACGATTTCATCATCAAGGCCTGGGCCATGGCGCTGATGCGGGTGCCGAAGGCCAATGCCACCTGGTCCGATGCCGGGATCTTGGTGCATCACCATGCCGATGTGGCGGTGGCGGTGGCCATCCCGGGCGGGCTGATCACGCCGATCATCCGCCACGCGGAGGAAAAGGGGCTGGCGGCGATCAGCAGCGAAATGAAGGAGCTGGCGCAAAAGGCGCGGGCGCGCAAGCTCCTGCCGGAAGACTACGAGGGCGGCAGCAGCGCCATTTCCAATCTCGGCATGTATGGCATCAGCGAGTTTTCCGCCGTCATCAATCCGCCGCATGCCACCATCCTGGCCATTGGCGCGGGCAGGCCGCAGCCGGTGGCGGAAAATGGCGAGGTGGTCATCCGCACGGTGATGAAGGCCACCTTGTCGGTGGATCACCGGGCGGTGGATGGGGCGCTTGGGGCGCAGGCGCTTTCGGCCTTCAAGGCGCTGATCGAGGAGCCGGCCCTGATGCTGGCCTGAGCAGGCGGACAACCGGCGCGCGGGCGCGAAAGACGAGGCGGACAAGATATGCGGACATATGATCTCATGGTGCTGGGCGCGGGGCCGGGGGGCTATGTGGCGGCCATCCGGGCGGCGCAACTGGGGCTGAAAACGGCCGTCATCGAGGAAAAGCACCTGGGGGGCATCTGCCTCAACTGGGGCTGCATTCCCACCAAGGCCCTGTTGCGCTCGGCGGAAGTGCTGCACCTGATGCGCCAGGCGGGCGATTTCGGCCTGAAGGCCTCCGCGCCGGGCTTCGACCTGGCGGCGGTGGTGGCGCGCTCCAGGGCGGTGGCCAAAAGGCTCAACCAGGGGGTGGCGCATCTTTTGAAGAAGAACAAGGTGGATGTGATCAGCGGGCGCGGCAGGCTGCTGGGTGGCGGGCGCATCGCGGTATCGGGCAAGGATGAGGGAGACTACGCGGCCAGGCACATCATCATAGCCACCGGGGCCAGGCCGCGCGATCTGCCCGGCCTTGAGCGCGATGGCAAGCTGGTGTGGAGCTATTTCGAGGCGCTCAAGCCCGAGCGGCTGCCGCAATCTCTGCTGGTGGTGGGCTCCGGGGCCATCGGGGTGGAATTCGCCTCTTTCTACAATGCCCTGGGCGTGGAGGTGACGGTGGTGGAGATCGCCGATCGCATCCTGCCGGCGGAGGATGGCGAGATTGCCGCGATAGCCCGCAAGCAGCTGGAAAAGAGCGGTATCCGCATTCACACCGGGGCGAAGGTCACGAAGCTGGAGAAGGGCCGCGAGACGCTCACCGCCACCATAGCCCATTCCGATGGCAAGGAGGAGAAACTCACTATCGCGCGCCTGCTGTCGGCCGCCGGGGTGGTGGCCAATATCGAGGACATCGGATTGGAGGATGCCGGGGTCAGGACGGAAAAGGGGATCATCGTGACAGATCCCTTCCTGCGCACCTCGGCGCAAGGCATTCATGCCATCGGTGATGTGGCCGGGCCGCCCATGCTGGCCCACAAGGCGGAGCACGAGGGCATCATCTGCGTGGAGGCCATCGCCGGGCTGAAGGATGTTCATCCCCTGAACCGCGAGCAGATCCCGGGCTGCACCTATTGCCATCCGCAGGTGGCCTCGGTGGGGCTGAGCGAGGAGGAGGCCGCGGCGCGCGGGCTGAAGGTGCGGATCGGGCGTTTTCCCTTCCTGGCCAATGGCAAGGCCATCGCCCTGGGCGACGAGGCAGGCATGGTCAAGACCATTTTCGATGCCGGAACAGGGCAGTTGCTGGGGGCGCACATGGTGGGCCCGGAGGTGACGGAGATGATCCAGGGCTTCGTGGTGGCGATGAAGCTGGAGACCACGGAAGAAGAGCTCATGCACAGCATCTATCCGCACCCGACCCTGTCGGAGGCCATGCATGAAAGCGTCCTGGCCGCCTTCGGGCGGGCCATTCACATCTGAAAAACCCTCCCGTGCGGGTTTGCGCAGGCCGTGCACCTGGGCTATGTTGCTCTCGAGTTCTCACCACCATCCCAACGGGGGCGAAAGATGAATACACTCATGGGCGTTCAGGGCGCGGGCTTCTTCATGACCCTGATCATCGGCGGCATCGCCGGGTTTTTGGCCGAGAAGCTGACCAAGTCGAGCCACGGCCTTTTGACCAATATCGTGCTGGGCATAGCCGGGGCCTTCGTCATGCGTTTCATCCTCGGCTTCCTGCATGTGCCGTGGTTTTCCGGGCCGGGGCTGATCAACAACCTGGTGGTGGCCACCGCCGGGGCCTCTTTGCTGATCACCGCATGGCGGATGATCAAGGGGCGGTAATGGATCACCTGGCCGGCTATCTCCTGTGGAGCATCCTGGCGCTGGCCGTGCTGCGGCTGGGCACGGGGGCGCTCCTGGGCTGGCTGGCGGCGCGCCATCTGGCGCCTTTCGGGACGCGCGGCGGGCACATGCTGGCGGGCATGGCCGGGGCGGTGATCGTGCCGGTGCTGGCGGAGAAGATCTTCGGCGCGCCGCTTTCGATGATCAACGCCGCCATGGCCTCGGGCTCCGGCATGGCCGTGCTGATTGCCTATATCATCGGGTTTTCCGCCATCTGCGCGGCCGGGGCCATCTGGCTCTACCGCAACATCCGCCTGGCGCGGCGCGAGGGCTGACTATTCCGTCGGACGTGAAGAAAAGTTTTCCAGCCTGCCTGGCAGGCTGGAAATACTTTTCTTCAGGAAAAACAAGGCGTCCTGCTGACTTGGGGCGGCCCGGCGTCAGCAGGACATCATTTTTGGCCCCAAGTAAATTGCAAGGTTCTGACAGAAAATCTGTCAGAACCTTGCAATTCACGGATTGTCAGAATGCCAGAAAATGCTGTGTATTCAATCTGTTGTGAATACTTCACATGCGACTATTCCAGATAATCGCCACAGCGCGGCGCGGGCTGATCGCCCCAGGGCATGATGGGCACCGTCGAGGTGGAGTTCTTCGGGCTGCCCTCGATGAGCTTGTCGGTATAGGTCAGATAGACCAGAACATTGCGCCTGGCATCGCAGCCGCGCACGATGTGCAGCTTCTTGAAGAACAGCGAGCGGCGCTCCCGGTACATGTCGCCGCCTTGCCTGAACTTGCCCTTGAACTTCACCGGCCCCACCTGGCGGCAGGCCAGGGAGACATCGGAGCGCTCCTCGGCCAGCCCGGCCCAGCCTTTCCATCCGCCGATTTCCGGCGCGGTGAAATGACAGGCCACGCCCTCGATCAGCGGATCGTCAATGGCATAGACGCGCAGATAGGCATCCGGCGACAACAGGCGGAAGACGGTGCGCTTCTTGAAGATCATCTCCGGCTCGCCATCTCCGGCCAGGGCAGATACGGCGGGCAGCATGATGGCGCAAAGGGCCAGGGCGGCAAGGGGACGTTTCATTCACGAGGCTTCCTTCATGCGGCCGAATCCGGCGTCCAGATCGGCAATGAGGTCATCGGGGTCTTCCAGCCCGATATGGAGACGCAACAGCGGCCCGTCAAGAGGCCAGCGGGTGGCGGTGCGCGCCCCGGCGCGGTGCGGATCGAAGCGCAGGATGAGGCTTTCATAGCCGCCCCAGCTTGCGCCAATGCCGAACAATTCCAGGCCATCGGTGAAGGCATGCAGGGCCTTCTCCGGGACCGGTTTCAGGGCGATGGAGAACAATCCCGATGCGCCGGTGAAATCGCGTTTCCACAGTTCATGATCCGGTGCGCCGGGCAAGGCGGGGTAGAAAACCTCCTCCACCTCCGGGCGTTCCTTGAGCCAGCTGGCCACCTTCAGGGCGTTCTTCTGATGGCGCTCCAGGCGCACCTCCATGGTGCGCAGGCCCCGCAGGGTCAGATAGGCATCGTCGCCGCTCACGCACAGGCCGAGCTCGGTATGGGCCGCCTCGATGGCGCTGGCTGCGTCACGGGTGTAGCAAACCGTTCCCATGAGGGCATCGGAATGGCCCACCTGATACTTGGTCGCCGCCTGGATCGAGACATCGCAGCCCGCTCCCAGGGAATCGAAGAACCACCCGGCCGGCCAGGTATCGTCGATGGCGCAGGCCACCCCGCGCTCTTTCGCCACCGCCGTCAGGGCCGGAACGTCCTGCACCTCGAAGGTGTTGGAACCGGGAGATTCGAGAAACAGCAAGGTGGTCTGTGGCCGCATGAGCCCGGCCAGATCCGCCGCCGTGATGCGTGGATCGTAAAACTCCGCCTCCACGCCCAGCCGCGCCAGCATGCCCGTTGCCATGCGGCGGGTGGGGCCATAGACCGAATCGCTGATCAGGATGTGTCCGCCGCTTCTTGAGAAGGCCAGCAGCACACAGGAGATGGCCGCCAGCCCGGAGGGAGCCAGGCGGCATCCATGCGCCCCTTGCAGCTCGCACATGGCCGCTTCCAGCGCCCTGGTGGTGGGGGTGCCATAGACGGCATAGGTATAGGGCCGTTTGCCGCTCTCATAGGTGGCCAGATCGGGGGCCAGCACCGTGGAGGCATGATAGACGGCCGGATTGACGAAGCCGTAATCGGTATATTGGCGCGCGGCGTGAATGAGGCGGGTGGTGCGGCGTTTGGACCTGGTGCCTTTGGATGGCATGGGATGCTCCCTTTTTTCGTCATCTGACCGTGGCTGGAACGTCAGCCTTATCCATGCCCGTGACTGGCTGTCAAAGGCCAGATGCGGACTCCTTGTCCCTCCAGGAGTGCTCTTGGCCATGCTGGCCGGTGCCGGCCAGGGACTTTGCCAAGGTGGCGGCTTGCAGCATGTCGCTGGCGATGTGGCGGGTGAAGGGGGCAAGGTGATCGCGGCTGCCGGTGCCGGAGAGGACGGCGATGAAGTGGGCACAGCCGGCGGCACGGGCCATGAGGGCATCGTGTTCGTTGTCGCCGATGACGGCCATGCGGGCCGGGGAGATGCCGCAGGCTGCGGCAAAGCGCAAGACGGGTTCGGCGGCCGGCTTGGGATTTTCCACCGCATCGTATCCACAGGTGAAATCGAACAGATCCTCAAGGCCGAAGGCGCGGGCGGTGTTGTTCACCGAGGCGGTGGTGTCATTGGAAATCAGGGCCAGTTTCAGGCCCATGTCCCGCAATGCGCGCAGGCTGTCGCGCATTTTCTCCGGCGGCACGAGGGGCACGGGCGCGGTGGCCTCGCAATGGGCCGCCATGTGCGCTATCAGGGCGGCGCGGCGGGAGGGGCATTCGTCCCCGGCCCAGGCATCGATGAGCTCGGCGTTGGTGCCTGCTGCCCAGATGGAGCCGGGCAGAAAGGAATCCGTTTGCGGATCGAAGCCGATCTTGCGCAAAAGGGCCAGGGCACGGGCCTCATTGCCGGATGCAAAATCGGCCGCGGCGGCCTTGATGGCCGGAGTCCAGGTGCGCTGGAAATCCACCAGGACGCCATCCTTGTCGAAAATGACGGCCTGCAGCGGGCGGCAGGGATCATGCATCATCCGGCGCTTTCCAGAATCGGGTCACGTCGCGCCAATAGGGACGGCGGCGATCCTCTGGTGGAGGGGCATCGGGGTTCCTTGAGCCGATGAAGATGAAACCGGCCAGGGTATCGGCTTCATCCAGTCCCAGGATTTCCATGATCCGGGCATCCTCGGCCAGCCAGCCGGAGCGCCACTGCGCCGCCAATCCGATGGCGGTGGCCATGGTGACGATGTTCATGCAGGCCGCGCCGGCGGACAGGTGTTGCTCCCAGGCCGGGATCTTGACATGTGGCCGGGCGCGGGAGACCACGGCGATGATGAGCGGGGTGCGCAAAAAAAGATCGTGCTGGGAGCGCTTGTCGAGTTCCTGGCCGGGGTTGAGTTGCCGCCAGCGGGCCTTGAGCAGGGCGGCGAAATTGAGGCGCGCGCCGCCGCGCAGGATGATGAAACGCCAAGGCTCCATCTTGCCGTGATCTGGCACCCGGGTGGCGGCTTCCATGATCAGCGCCAGTTGCGCATCATCGGGGCCGGGCATGCCGATGGCCGCCGGTTCCGCCGAGCGCCGGGTGCGCAGGAAAGCGGGAATGGATGAGGTGTCGTTGAGAACCTCCGGGGCAAGCTCGAAGCCCTTGCGGCCGCGCTTGCTGATGATTTCCTTCCTGGGCAGATCCTTCATGGTCCCTCCTTGAACATGGGGGTCATTGGGGCAGGGGGAGGGGGCGAAAGTCAAGGCGGCGCAGGCGCGCAAGCGGCGATTTTTTCATAAAGGCGTTTCAATTGCGTGTCATGCCGTTAACCATTCGTTAAGACGTGCATTGAAGAGGCAGGCCGGATGTGATTTTACTGCAGGTGCCGGTCAGGGATGGCTGGGACCCCGGGGAGGGGATCAACGGATTTGTTACTCCAAGGTCCGTGAGATGAGTCACAATCTTCAGCACAGACTTCAGGGCCGCCGCCGGTTGGGCGCGGCCCTGCTTTTTTCCGCCGGGCTTTGCGCCATGGGCGGGGCCAGCAGCCTGCTGTGGGCGTCACAACCGCCCTCGACACTGGCCACCGGATCGCTGGTCATGCCGGCGGCCCGGTTTGCGCCCGCGCCTTATGAAAAACGCATCATGGTGGGCCGCAAGGGCCGCCAGCGGCTGTTTCTGGCCGCCAGACTGGAAGAATTCGGCGGCCTGATCCGGCTGCCCGTCGGCTGGCGCGTGCGCCGTCTTGACGCCATTTCGGGCAGGGCGGGCAGGATCGTCTTCGATGAGAAGACTCCGCAAGCGGAGCTGGCGCTGGCGCAAGGGGCCTACGAGGTCGATATCCGTTATGGGTACCGCCATGCGCGGCAAAGGATCACCATCGGGCCGGGCGAACATGTTCATCTGGTTTTCAACCTCAATGTGGGCGGGGTGCGCACTCTTGCCGTGGTGGAAAATCTTGGCGTGGCGCGTGGCGTGCGCACGGAGCAGAAAATCTATGCCCTGTCGGGACCGGGCAAGGGGCGGCTGGTGGCCAGCTGGAGCCAGCCGGGCAGGATTTTGCGGCTGGCGGCGGGGGATTATCGTATCGAGAGCCGGTTTCTTCCGGGCAATGCGCTGGCCAAGACCCGGGTGCGCGTCAAGCCGGGCATTCTCACAACGCTGAAAATCACCGCCCAGGCCGGTGTGGCGCGCATCGAGCCCGCCGGAGATGGGGCCGGGGAATGGGTCTTGCGCGATGCCGAGGGAATGTGGAAAAAGTCCGGCTCCGGCCGGGCGGTCCTGGTGCTGGCGCCGGGGCGATACATGCTGGAGATGCATGGGGGCGCGCAGCCCATGGTGCGCAGGTTTGCCATTGCTGCGGGGCGTGAGGTGGTTTTGCACATGGCCCGGGAGGACTGAAGCGGATTGGGGGCCTTCATGGCCTTTTCAGAAGATCCTGCCAGCGGGGGAGATGCCCCTCCACCAGGAAACGGATGCCGAGCAGCGCGCCGGCGATTATGGCGGCGGTGGCGATGAAGGAGGTGAGGGACAAGGTGGCGATGCCGGTCATGCCCTGGCCAATGGTGCAGCCCATGGCCATGACGCCGCCGATGCCCATCAGGGCCGCTCCGCCCAGGTGCCTGCGCATCTCGCGGGCATCGTCGAAGGCCTCCCAGATGACATCGGAATCGCGCCAGCTGGCCAGGAACGAACCGGCCGGAACACCGAAGACGCCGCCGATGAGAAAGGACATGGATGAGCCGGAGGCTATCATCAGCCACAAGATGGCATGGCCGATGGGACGCACGAAACTGAACGATTCGGGGCGGTGCGGATAGAGCATGTCCTGGCCCATGGTGCTGGTGACCAGCCAGCCGAAGGCAATGGCCGTCCCGATGGTCAGCGCCGCCAGAACCTGGCGGGTGTTGTGGCGAAAGCGGCGGCGGGTCAGCGCCCAGCCGGCGGTCAGCGTGACAATGGTGATGGTGACGACGAGCTGGCCCCGGATGGAAGGGCCGAAAAGCAGCTCGTTGAGCGACTGGTGGCTTTGCGCCGGCAGGGAGATGGCCGAGCTGTCGATATATTTCAGGCGGACGCGGGCCAAAATGCCGCTCATGGTCATGAAGCCGGTGATGCCGGTGACCAGAGTGGAGATGAGGGCGCGCATGTCGCCGCCGCCAAGGCGCACCAGCATGCCGAAGGCGCAGGTGCCCACCAGGGCCATGCCGAAGCCGAACAGAAGGCCGCCCAGAATCGCGCCCAGCCAGTAGATCCGGGACCCCAGGCGAAAGGAGCGCTCCAGCTCGATATATCCGGCCATGTCGAGAAATTGCGTCAGGGCCACGGCCGTGCCTATGGCCAATAGCCACATGCGCAGGCGCGAACGCTCGGAGCCATAGTAGCATTCTTCGATGGCTCCCAGGGTGCAAAAATGCGCCTTGCGGGCGGCAAAGCCGATGATGCCGCCGCCAAGGAAGCCGAGCAATGTGATGACCAGTTCAAGCTGTGAATCGGACACGTTACTCCCCGCTAGTCTCCCCCCGGACATGAAAAGACCCCGCCCGGCAGCAACCGGACAGGGCCCTTTGGCGACGGGTTTCGGCCTTGCCCTTTTCAGTGGGCGGTGCTTGCGGCCTTATTCTTGAACAGTTGGCACAAAAAGGCAATGATCGCGCGCACATCCTCGTCGGCGATGGAATAATAGATCATCTTGCCTTCGCGCCGGGTGGTGACCAGCTTGTCGCCACGCAGGCGGGCAAGCTGCTGGGAGACGGCCGGCTGGCGCAACTCGAGGATGGATTCCAGTTCGGAGACCGATTTGTCGCCTTCGAAGAGGGTGCACAGGATGACCAGACGGCCCTCATGGGCCATGGCCTTGAGGATTTCGCTGGCGCGGCGCGCCTGGGGGATCAAGTCGCGCACAGAGATGGCATCCGCACGGGCGTTGTTCTCCAGTACGTCACCAATATGCTGGGCCATGCCTGCCGCTAAAGTTCTGCTGACTGTCGCCATTTCTCCATTCCGTTCCACGGTTCATTTCGCGGCATGGTCCTGGGGGGCAGAAACCGGACATGCCAGTTCGTTACTCAATCCTGTCCGCCATGTGGGCGAATGTCATGCCCTCATGACCTATTTACATGACCAGATGATGACTCAACGGGCTCACAAAAGCGAATGATTCGCAACACCGAGCGTTTATTCGAACATTCTTATATATGATATTGGGTATGCATTCGAGAAAAAAATACTTTTCCTGAATGGCGGGAAAGAAAAAGTGACGACAGGTGAAGCCGGGGCGTAGACCCATAAACTGTCTGAAGACCATCCCCACCCCCTGCCAACCACCCGCAGTGTCCCATGACCTGGGTGGTTGGCAGGGGGTGAGGATGAACGCGCAGGCTTTTTTCAAGGCCCCGGGCGGCAAGTGACAATGGCTTGGCAAGCTGTTATTGTTTGCCCGGGAACAATTCTTGAGGAAGCGGCGAATGAATTTTGATATCGGCTTTGGCGGGGCCTTGCTGGCGGGCCTGTTGTCCTTTCTTTCGCCTTGCGTCCTGCCCATCGTGCCGCCGTCCCTGGCCTTTATCGCCGGGGTGTCCTTCGAGGAGCTGGAAAGCAGGGAAGGGGGGAAGTCCTGGGGCGTTTTTCGCTCCGCGGCAGCTTTCGTTCTGGGCTTTGCCACCATATTCGTCCTGCTGGGGGCGGCGGCTTCGGCCATTGGCCAGCTGCTGCAGGAATATCACCGCCAGCTGGCCTGGGTGGCCGGGGGGCTGATCATTCTGCTGGGGCTGCATTTTCTGGGCATTTTCCGCATTGCCTTGCTCTATCGCGAGGCGCGGGTGGAAACGGCGCGCCGGCCGGTGGGATTCTTCGGCGCCTATGTGGTTGGGCTGGCCTTTGCCTTTGGCTGGACGCCCTGCGTGGGGCCGGTGCTGACCACCATCCTGGCCATTGCCGGGGCGCAGGATACGGCCCTGAAGGGGGCGCTCCTGTTGCTGTTCTATGCGCTGGGCATAGGACTGCCGTTTCTGCTGGCGGCCTTGTTCATCCAGCCCTTCATGGGGTTCATGCGCAAGTTTCGAAGGCACCTGGGCATCATGGAAAAGGTGATCGGCGGATTTCTGGTGCTCACCGGAGTGCTCATTCTCACTGGCGGCATGAATGAAATCGGCTTCTGGCTGCTGGAAACCTTCCCCAGTCTGGCGAAGGGATAAAAGCTAGGGTCAGGACCCATAAATTTGCACGGCTACTGCAGGATTTATGCTGCATATCAGCGTCCTTTCGCCCTCGACAATACCTTCAGGTATTGCCCGCGGACGAAAGAAAGCTGATATTTTGCCTAAATCCTGCATATGTCATCCCTCTTTATGAGTCCTGACCCTAGCAAAAAAGGCTCCTGGCGGAGCCTTTTTTCAGTGCATGCCCATCCACTTGCGGGCGCGGCTCAAAGCATCGCGCAGCTGGGCGGTGTCCATTTCGGCGGCCAGTTCGGTGCGGTATTCGCGCGCCTTTTCGTGGCCGCGGATGGCAGCCAGGTTGAACCATTTGTGCGCCTCGGCCAGATCGAGCTCGACATCCTTGCCAACGCTGTAGATCAGGCCCAGTTCAAACAGAATATCGGCCGCGGCCTCTGTGGCCATTTCGCCGGATTCGGCCAAGGACATATCATAACGCGCCATGTTCATATCCCCCTAAAAGGTTTTGACACTCTCCCCATGCCGCACACGGTTTTTGCCCCGTTTGGCGGCCTGTTGCGTCAGGATGCCAGATGTTGCACGCCTTGCGTGCTTTTGCCGTCTTGCTGTCTCCTGACAGGGGAAAGTCTGGCCGCTTTGTCATAAAACGCCTTTAACGGACATGGTTGACAAAGCCTTGCCAAAACCGGGCAGAAAAAGGCACGAAATGTCAGAATGCATAAAAAATCATGTTAAATCAGCATGTTGACGATCTATCGCCAAAATGTTGTGGCGCCAGGCATTAACCCATGGTTGACCATGTTTCTGCTTTTGCCC
>JALSNA010000260.1 GCA_026987255.1 Hyphomicrobiales bacterium
CCCTTGTCGCAAGCCATCTCGCGCGACATGAAGAAACGCGGCTTTCGCTTCTGCGGCCCCACCATCGTCTATGCCTTCATGCAGGCCACCGGCATGGTCAACGACCACCTGACAACCTGCCACTGCCGCATCCGGGCTTGAGGTTTCAAAAAATATGGAATGATGAGAGGGCAGGGGGGTTACTTTTCCCAGCGGCGGGCGGCGCTATCGTCCGCTTCCCTGGCCTGCACCCAGCGGTTTGATCCTTCGCCGGTTTCCTCCAGCTTCCAGAACGGCGCCTTGGTCTTGAGGTAATCCATGAGGAACATGTTGGCCTCGTAGGCATCTTTGCGGTGCGCCGAGGCGGTGAGCACCAGCACGATGTCCTCGCCGGGCAGCATGCGGCCGAAGCGGTGAATGATGCGCACATCCAGCAGATCCCACCTTTGGCGCGCCTGCGCCTCGATGGCCTTGAGCGCCTTTTCGGTCATGCCCGGATAATGCTCCAGGGTCATGGCCGAGATGGCCGCACCCTCGCTGAGCTGGCGCACCGTGCCGGTGAACATGACCACCGCGCCGCGATTGTCCGCCCTGCTGAAAGAAGCATGTTCGGCGGCAACATCAAAGGGCTCCGACTGAACGCGGACACTCATGGAAAGCCTCACTGGAAGAGTTTCTTGAGCAGTTTTCTGGCCTTTTTCTCAGCCTTTTTAGCCTTTTCCATGGTCTTTTTGCCAATGGTTTTTTCCGCCTTTTGCAACAGCTTCTTCTTTTGCTTCTTCACTGCCGCGGCGGCCTTGCCGACGATCCTTTCGCCCTTCTTGCCGCCGATCTGCCCGGCCAGCTCGCGCAGATTGGCATAGGCGGCCTTCGGATCGTCGAGGATGCCCTTGATGTCGGGATAGATCTTCGGATTGTCCCATGGCCCCTTGACGATGATGGGCACCGGCAGGCCGGTCAGTTGCGCCTTGCCGCCCTGGCCTTTCAGCGAGGCGACGATCTTCGGCTCGATGCGAAAATCCAGCTTGCGGCGCAACAGATCGGCCTCGCCGGCGCCCGACAGGCGCACCAGTGGGCCGAGCATTTTCAGATCATTGGTGCGCGCCAGCCCGTCGGCAATCCTGAAGCTGGCCGAAAGCTCGGCGAAATCGGTCTTTTCTCTTGGTGCCTTCTTCCAGCCATTGACGATAGCCGTTTTCACAGTGCGCACCAGGCGGGCGATGTTGATCCCCTTGATGGCGCCATTGGCGAATTTCACCTTTGCATTGCCGCGCAGGGTGGAGACCATTTCGCGCTGGCTCCTGCCGCTGGCGGCCAGCGACAGAACCACGTCCAGGGTGCCGCGCAGGCTTTCCATGGCGGCGAAATCGCGCAACAGGCGCGCGCCATTGAGGCCTTTGGCGTTCAGGCTGCCGCGGATGAGAGGCCTTTTGCCCGATCCGTCCAGCACCAGCCGCCCGCTGGCCACGCCATCGTAAAAGGCCATTTTCTTCAATCTGGCATCGAGCACCCCCTTGCGCAAGCTGGCGGTGAGCTCCGAGCGGCCTATGCGCACCTTGCGGTAGACAATGGCGTTGGCCGCCAGCCGCAGATCGGCATCGAGCCCGCGCAGGGGCGCAAAGCTCACCGGCGCATCGGACCAGTCCGCCGCGTCCCTGGCCTTGCGCGCTCCCTTGCCGCCCGCCTCGGGGGCCAGGTAGGCATTGACGTCGATGCGATCCACGCCGAGGAAGGCGCTGATCTTCGGATGTGCGCCGGTGATGACCTTGACATCGCCGCGCGCCGTCATGCCATCGAGCTTCAAGGCGGCTTTTTTCAGGCTGATGGCCTTTGGCGACAAGTCGATGGCCCCGGAGACGGCGAAGGGGCCAAGGCCGCGCCCCTTTGGCAACCCGGCCCCCAGCCAGCCCATGAGGCCGCGCAGGGAAGGACCGGAGGCATCCGCCCTTCCGGCCATGTCGAGCCCGTCGCGCAGGCTGATCAGGCCGCTGTAGGCGGCCTTTATGCGCGGTGTCTCGACGCTGGTTTCCATGGCCGATCCGGAGGTGATCAGGCGGGCAGGGGCTTTCAGGAAGAGGGTGAACTTCACCGGTTCCTTCTTCCACACCAGCGAGCCCTTCAGGGTCAGGGGGGCCTCCGGCGTCGGCAAGGACAGGCGCAGATTGACCCCGGATGCGGCAAATTTCACCCCCGAGCGCTCATCGATGTAGCTGACCGAACCCTCCTCCATGATCACCGGCGCCAGGCGGATGCTTTTCAGCGCAAAGCCCTGCGCGGCGGGCTGGCCGGGAGGGCTTTGCCGCCCGTTTTTGCCGGATTTGCCGGAGGTATCGAAATCCCAGTTGGTCTTGCCCTTCATGCTGGTCAGCAGGGTGACCTTCGGCCGGCGGATATTGATGCGCCGGACCACCAGCCGCCGCTGCAGCAGGGGCCGTGCGGCCACCGCCAGATCGATCTTACCTGCTTGCAGAAAATCCCCCTTGTAGAAGCCGGGCGGATTGGACAGGCGCACATCCTTCAGGCGAATGGACAGCTCCGGCCAGAAATGGATCTGTGGGCGGCCCTTGATGATGAGCGTGCGGCCGGTGGCGCTTTTCACCGCCGCCGCCAGCTGGCGGGTGACGAACTGCGGCGAAAGCAGCCAGCGGGCGGCCACGAAGAGCCCCGCGCCCAGCACCGCCACAATGGCGATGAACACGAAAACCCGCGCCAGGCCGCGCCTGCGTCTCCTGCGAGCCATGTTGCGCCTTGCTCCTTCATTCCTGCCCTGTCACGGGCGAATCATCCCCTTGCGCCAAAGGTATCACAAAGACACCGGCCCTGGCGCTGTCGTCTCGTTCCAGATTAGGCTATGAATGGGGCAG
>JALSNA010000261.1 GCA_026987255.1 Hyphomicrobiales bacterium
CCGAATGGCGCTTGGCGCGATAGCCCACCGGGCGCGAGATGTCGCCGCTGGCCAGATCGACGCTCAGCGCCAGCCCGCCTGCGATGTCGGCCTCGCCGCTGGTCACCAGCGGCTCCTCGGCATGGAGCTTCTCGATCATGGCATCGGAGCGCTCGGGATGCCCCAGCCGGAAGCGGATCTGGCTCAGCCGCGATCCGGTGCGCGCCAGGATGGGGAAGGTGCGCGGGCTGACCTCGGCAAACAGCGGGCCCTCATAGCCTTGCGCCACCTGATCGAAGGCGCTGCCATATTCGCTGATCACCCGCGTGAACACGTCGATCCGCCCGGTGGAGCTTTTCGGATTGGCCGCCGCCGAAACGCCGCCGGGCAGCCGCAGATGCTCCAGCAGCGGGATGATGTAGACGCAGCCGGTCTCCAGCACCGCGCCGTTTTCCAGCGGGATTTCATGCAGCGCCAGCTCCTCCAGGCGCTCGGCGATGCTGCGCGCCTTGCCCGGCAGGAAGGAGGCGCGCACCCGCCATGCCAGTTTGCCCAGCCGCAGATCGAGGCTGGCCGGCTGCACCTGGTCGGCCTCCAGCGGCGCATCGGCCAGGATGTGGCCTTCCTCGATCAGCCGCCGGATGACATGGGCGGGCAGAATGCCCTCCACCGTCCCCGCCGGTTTGTTCTCGTATGGGCTCATGAGAGCGCCTGCCTTCGCGGTTTGATCCACTTCTCCAAGCCGGTAGAGTGGATAAAAAAATCCGCCCGCGCAAGGGCGCTTCGCCAGCTCTGGGGATAACCGGCCTCACAGCCCCTTCAGGACGTGGAGAAGCACCGCCTTTTGCGCATGCAGGCGGTTTTCCGCCTCGTCGAAAATCACCGATTGCGGCCCGTCCAGCACCTCGTCCGTGGCCTCCTCGCCGCGATGCGCCGGCAGGCAGTGCATGAAGATGGCATCTTCCGCAGCCTCGGCCATCAGCGCCGCGTTGACCTGGTAGGGGCCAAGATCGGCAATGCGCCTGTCCGCCTCCTCCGGCGCGTGATGCATGGAAATCCACGAATCCGTCATCACGCAATCGGCCCCGCGCACCGCCTCCGCCGGATCCTCGGTGATGAAAAGATCGCCGCCATTCTCCTTCGCCCAGCGGATGATGTCCTCCTCCGGCTGGTAGCCCTTCGGCGCGCCGATGCGGAAGGGGCAGCCCAGGATGGTGGCCGCCTCGATCCACGAGCGGGTGACATTGGCGCAATCACCCACCCAGGCGATGACCTGCCCCTCTGTTGTTCCCTTGTGCTCTTCCAGGGTCTGCAGATCGGCCAGGATCTGGCATGGATGCGACAGATCGGTCAGGCCGTTGATAACCGGCACGCTTGCATGCTCCGCCAGCTCCTCGATGCGCTCATGGCCATGGGTGCGGATCATGATGGCATCCACCATTCTCGAGAGCACCCGCGCGGTATCGGCGATCGTCTCGCCGCGCCCGATCTGTATGTCGCTGGAGTTGAACACCAGGGTATGGCCGCCAAGCTGGCGCATCCCGGCATCGAAGGAGGTGCGCGTGCGGGTGGAGGGTTTCTCGAAGATCATCGCCAGCGAATGGCCCGCCAGCGGCGCGTCATCGTCCACCGCGCCCTTCGGCTTGCCCGCCCGCGCCGCCTTGCGCCGCTTCGCCTCCGCCAGCAGCGCCAGCAGTTCGTCCCGGGAAAAGTCGCGAATATCGAGAAAATGTCTCACGGTCATGCTCATCAGTCCTCAAGAATCGGTGAACCAGGGCAGGCGGCTCAACCGGCCTGCCGGGATACCCTGGCGCAGGCCGCATCCAGCCGCGCCAGGCCCTCGTCCATCTCCGCCTCCGTAATGGTCAGCGGCGGCACCAGGCGCACCACGTTATCGCCCGCGCCCACCACCAGCACCCCGGCCTCGAAGGCGGCGCGCGCCACCTCCGTGTTGGCGGCGCGGCATTTCAGCCCCAGCATCATCCCTTCGCCACGCAGGCCCTCCAGCACATCCTTGTGGGCATCGATCAATCCGGAGAGCTTCTGGCTCAGGCGCGCCGCCTTGCGCCGCACCTCGGGCAGGAATTCGGGATCTTCGAGAATGTCCATGACCGCGTTGCCCACCGCCATGGCCAGCGGATTGCCGCCGAAGGTGGAGCCATGCACGCCCGCCGTCATGCCGCGCGCCGCTTCCGCGCTCGCCAGGCACGCGCCTATGGGAAAACCGCCGCCCAGGGCCTTGGCTATGGCCATGATGTCCGGCGTCACATGGGCCCATTCATGGGCGAACAATCGCCCCGTGCGCCCCATGCCGCATTGCACCTCGTCGAAGATCAGCAAAATGCCGTGCGCATCGCACAATTTGCGCAAGGCCTGCAGGAAGGCCGGCTCCATGACCCGGATGCCGCCTTCGCCCTGCACCGGCTCGATCAGCATGGCCGCCGTCTCATCGGTGATCGCCGCTTCGGCCGCCTTCACATCGCCCGGCTCCACCTGGTCGAAACCGGGGCAGGCCGGGCCGAAGCCTTCCAGGTATTGCGCCTTGCCGCCCGCCGCGATGGCCGCCAGGGTGCGCCCGTGAAAGGCCCCCTTGAAGGTGATGACGCGGTATTTGTGCCCATTGCCCGCCGCGGCGTGATACTTGCGCGCCGTCTTGATGGCCGTCTCCACCGCCTCCGCCCCGGAGTTGTTGAAGAACACCGTATCGGCGAAGCTCGCCGCGCACAAACGCGCCGCCAGCCTCTCGCCTTGCGGGATGCGGTAGAGATTGGAGGTGTGCCACAGCCTTTGCGCCTGGCCGATGAGCGCATCGCGCAAATGCGGATGGGCGTGGCCGAAGCTGTTCACCGCGATGCCGG
>JALSNA010000262.1 GCA_026987255.1 Hyphomicrobiales bacterium
GGCGTCGCGGGCGGTGATGTCCGGGAAATCCGGGTCGGCGCCCACGTCGGCGGTGATCTTCCACGAGCGGGCGCATTTTCTGCCCTCGGCCCTGGCGGGGAGGACGGCCACGCCGGGGACATCCTGCAGGCGGAAGGCCTCCTTCGGCCCCTCGCCGCTGGTCAGGACGAGGCCGGAAGTGATGGAAACTTCCGCCATGTCCACGCCCTCGAGCGCCTTCATGAGGTCCTCATCGGCGATCCAGACTTTCGGGGCGGCCTCCAGGGATGATCCGATGCGCTTTTCGCGCCGCTCGATCTCCAGAGCGCCGGTGATGACCGAGCGCACCTTGCGCACCTTGCCCCACTTCTCCGCCAGGGCCTCGTCTGTCCATTCGGCGGGAATGGGCAGGAAGGTCTTCAGGTGAATGGAATCGTCGACATCCGGATAGCGCGTCCAGAAGGCCTCCTCGGCGGTGAAGGCCAGCATGGGGGCCAGCCAGCGGATCAGGTGCTCGAACAGCAGGTCGATCACCGTGCGGCAGGCGCGGCGGGCTATGGAGGAATAGGGATCGCAATAGAGCGCATCCTTGCGGATGTCGAAATAGAAGGCCGACAGATCGTTGGTCATGAAGTTCAGCAAGGCGGCATAGGCGCGCTTGAAGTCGAAATCCTCATAGGCCTTCTCGACCACCGCGCCGGTGGCCGCCAGCCGGTGCAGGATGTAGCGCTCAAGCTGGGGCATGTCGGCATGGGCCACTTTCTCCGCTTCGGAAAAGCCGTCCAGTGCGCCGAGCATGTATCTGATGGTATTGCGCAATTTGCGATAGGCATCGGACATGGACTTGAGGATTTCCGGGCCGATCCTCTGGTCCTCGGCATAGTCGCTGGCCATGACCCACAGGCGCAGGATATCGGCCCCGGATTGCTTGATGACATCCTGCGGATAGATCACGTTGCCCAGGGACTTGGACATCTTGCGGCCGTCCTCGGCCATGGTGAAGCCGTGGGTGAGGACGCTTTCATATGGGGCGCGGCCGCGGGTGCCGCACGATTCCAGCAAGGAGGAATGGAACCAGCCGCGATGCTGGTCCGTGCCCTCCAGATACATGGAGGCGGGCCATTTCAGATCCTTGCGCTGCTCCAGAACGAAGGCGTGGGTGGAGCCCGAATCGAACCAGACATCGAGAATGTCGGTGACCTGCTCCCACTTTCCGATATCGTCCACCCGCCCTTCCAGGAAGCGGGCGGCCGCATCGTCCTCGAACCAGGCATCGGCGCCGTGTTCGCGGAAGGCTTCCAGGATGCGCGCGTTCACCTCCTCGTCTTGCAGGATTTCGCCCGTTTCGCGGTGGACGAAAATGGCGATGGGCACGCCCCAGGCGCGCTGGCGCGAAATCACCCAGTCGGGGCGGGTCTCGATCATGGCGGTGATGCGCCGCTGGCCCGATGGCGGGATCCACCTGGTTTCGCGGATGGCCTTCAGGGCGCGCTGGCGCAAGGTCGTGCCATCCGCGAACTCGCGGTCCATGGGGATGAACCATTGCGGCGTGTTGCGGAAGATCACCGGCTTCTTGGAGCGCCACGAATGGGGATACTGGTGCTTCAGGCGGGCGCGCGCGATGAGCATCCCGGCCTCGCGCAGGGCGCCGATGACCGCCTCGTTGGCCCCGCCCTTCTTGCCCCTGGGCGTGATGACCTGCTCGCCGGTGAAGCCGGGGGCCTCTTCGGTGAGCTCGCCCGCGGCATTGACGGTGAAGGGAATGCGGGTGTCGATGCCGCGCTGCTCAAGCTCCTTCGCATGGGCCATCCAGACATCATAGTCCTCGCGGCCATGGCCGGGGGCGGTGTGCACGAAGCCGGTGCCCGTCTCCTCGGTGACGTGCTCGCCCGCCAGCAGGGGCACGGCAAAGTCATAGCCCATGTCTTTCAGCGGATGGGCGCAGAGCATCCTTTCCAGATCCGCTGCTGAGACATCTTCAAGGCGCGCGTAATCCTCCACGCGGGCCGCCTTCATGACCTCTTCGGCCAGGGAATCGGCGAGAATGTAGCGCTCGCCGGCCACCGCCCAATTGTCTTCCGGCGCGGCCTTGACCTCGTAGAGGCCATAGGAAATGCGCGGCGAAAAACTGATGGCGCGGTTGCCGGGGATGGTCCAGGGCGTCGTCGTCCAGATGACCACGAAGGCGTTCGCAAGAGCGGCGTTCGCGGTTTGCGTGACCGGAAACTTCACCCAGATGGTGTCGGATTCGTGATCGTGGTATTCCACCTCCGCCTCGGCCAGGGCGGTCTGTTCGACCACCGACCACATGATGGGCTTGGAGCCGCGATAGAGCTGGCCGGAGCGGGCGAACTTCATCAGCTCCCCGGCGATGATGGATTCGGCCTCAAAGGCCATGGTCAGATAGGGGTTTTTCCAGTCTCCGATGATGCCGAAGCGCTGGAACTCCCGCGACTGGATATCCACCCATTTTTCGGCAAAGGCGCGGCACTGGGCGCGGAACTCGTTGATGGGCACATCGTCCTTGTCCTTGCCCCGGGCGCGGTATTGCTCCTCCACCTTCCATTCGATGGGCAGGCCGTGACAGTCCCATCCCGGCACGTAGTTGGAATCATACCCCATCATCTGGCGGGTGCGGGTGATGACATCCTTCAGGATCTTGTTCAGAGCATGGCCGATATGCAGATGGCCGTTGGCATAGGGCGGGCCGTCATGGAGGATGTATTTCTCCCTGCCCCTGGCGGTCTCGCGGCAGCGCCGGTAAAGGTCCATCCTTTCCCAGCGGGCGAGAATCTCCGGCTCCTTCTTCGGCAGCCCGGCGCGCATGGGAAAGGAGGTCCTGGGCAG
>JALSNA010000263.1 GCA_026987255.1 Hyphomicrobiales bacterium
GCCACCATCTTCTCCACGTTTCCAATCGGCGTTTCCGGCTTGAATCCGTGCCCCAGGTTGAAGATGTGCCGGTTTCTGGGCAATTCCCTCACCAGCCTTTCTACCCCCTCGCGCAGATACGGATCGCCCGCCATGACCGCCGCCGGATCGAGATTGCCCTGCACCGCCGCCAGCTCCGTCAGCTTCGCCATCTCCGTCACCGGCATCTGCCATTCACAGCCGCAAGCCGCCACCCCCGTTTCTTCCACGAACTGCCTTTGCGCCGCCCCCAGACCGCGCGCAAACCCGATCACCGGCACATCCTTGCCGCGCGCCTTCAGACCATCCATCATCTTGCGCACCGGGCCTATGACATATTTCTCCCGCAATCCATCGCCCAGATCGCCCGCCCAGGTATCGAAGATCTGCACCGTCTGCGCGCCCGCCTCGATCTGGCGCGCCAGATACTCCGTAGAAGCCTCGGTGACGATCTCCATCAGCGCATCGAACCAGGGCTCTGCGCGCGCTGCCGCCATGCGCGTGCGCAACCGCTCCGCCGAGCCGCCACCTTCGACCATGTAGGTCGCCACCGTCCACGGCGCGCCGCAAAACCCGATCAACGCCACATGCGCAGGCAGCCCCGCAACGATCCTCGAAACCGTCTCATATATCGACGAAAGCCTTTCCGCTGCCCCCTCCAGCTTCAGCCTGCGCACATCCTCCATGCCACGCACCGGCTCCAGCACCGGGCCTTCGCCCACGGCAAAGGACAAATCCACCCCCAAGGCTTGCGGCACCAGCAGAATATCGGCAAACAGAATGGCCGCATCGAGATCGAACCGGCGCAAGGGTTGAAAGGTCACCTCAGCCGAAAGCTCGGGATTGTAGCACAGATCGAGAAAACTCCCCGCCTGTTCCCTGACCTTTCGATACTCCGGCAGATAGCGCCCCGCCTGGCGCATGAACCAGGCCGGCCGGCGCCATGGCTCCTTGCCATTGAGCACATCCAGCAGGGCTTTTCCCTTTTCCGTCCCATGATCGAACATGTCTTTACCAATCATTAAGATTCTTGATTGTTGTTTTTGTAGGGTCTGTGGATTGCGGGGATTGTTCTTTCTCCACAGCTCATCCCTTTTTCCACGTTCTTCAGCCAATTTCAAAGGGCTTTTGATCAGGCTGTGTCATGATGACGGAATCGTGAGGGATTTCAGTATCATGCCTGTTCATCACATGGCCTCAACGCAGCCATGGCCAACAGCTTTTTCATCATTTGCCAACATCTTCCCCGGCGCCGGAAAACATCCCTCTCCTTTGTCCACAAGGGAAAACCCCTTCAATGACTCCTCAATGCGTGGCAAAACCCGTCCTCAGCCGCTAGACTTTTCCACAAAGTTCACATTTCGCAAACAGGATTCCATCTCCTTGACCCATTCCGCCAACCGCTTTTTCCACATCCATCTGATATCCGACGCCACCGGCGAGACCCTCAACCGCGTGGCCCATGCCGCGGCCGCCAATTATCCGGATCATCAGCCCATCGAGCATGCCCATGCCATGGTGCGCAATGCCCGCCAGCTGGAAGCCATCCTGGAGGAAATCGAACGCGAGCCGGGCATGGTGCTCTATACCCTGGCGGATGCAAAACTGAAATCGCGTCTGGAGGAGGCCTGCCGCACCCTCGGCCTGCCCTGTGTCTCCATCCTCGATCCGGCCATCGAGGCCATGGCCGGTTACCTGAATGCCGAGCAGATTCCGCGCATCGGCGGCCAGCACGCCCTGAATGAAACCTATTTCTCCCGCATCAAGGCGCTGGACTTCACCATGATGCATGACGATGGCCAGCATCCCGAATCCCTGGACCAGGCCGATATCGTCCTTCTGGGCATTTCGCGCTCCTCCAAGACACCCACCAGCATCTATCTGGCCAATCGCGGTTTGCGCACCGCCAATGTGCCCTTCGTTCCCGGTCATCCCCTTCCGGATGAGCTTTTCAGGCTGCAAAAACCCCTGGTCGTGGGGCTGACCGCCAATGCCGCCATGGTCGCCGATATCCGCCGCAAGCGCCTCGACTTTCTCAACGACACTGGCAACGATGCCTATGTGGACCGCCGCGAGATTGCCCGCGAAATCACCGAGCTGAAGAATCTCTGCGCCCGCCACCGCTGGCCGGTCATCGACATATCGCGCCGCTCCATAGAGGAAACGGCCGCCCTGATCATCAATCTTCTTGAGAACAAGGACAAGACTGCCCATGGCTGATTTCATCCTCGGCTCCGGCAGCGCCGGCCGCCGCGCCATTTTGCAAAACGCCGGTCTCGACTTTGCAACAGACCGCCCGCGGGTGGATGAAGATGCCGTGAAAGAGACCTTCTTCACCAGGGGCAATGAAGCAAACCCGGCCGATCTGGCCGCCATCCTGGCCCGCGTCAAGGCCGCCGAGGTCTCCACCCGTCACGATCTGCCTGTTCTGGGCGCCGATCAGATCCTCTTGTGCGATAAGAAAATATTCTCAAAACCGGCCACCATGGATGAAGCCCGTCAAAATCTCATCGCCCTGCGCGGCCGCACCCATAGGCTCATCAGCGCCATTGCCGTGGCGCAAAAGGAAAAAATCCTGTGGTCTCATGTCGCCACGGCGGAAATGACCATGCGCGATTTCTCCAACGAGTTCCTCGGCCGTTATCTGGCGCAGGTGGGCGAAAAGGTCCTCTCTTCCGTCGGGTGCTACCAGATCGAGGGCCCCGGCATCCAGCTTTTCGAGCGCATCGAAGCGGACTGGTTCACCATCATAGGCTTGCCTTTGCTGCCGTTTCTGCAATGGCTGCGAAACGAAAATATCATCC
>JALSNA010000264.1 GCA_026987255.1 Hyphomicrobiales bacterium
GCCGACATGTGCGGGGCCAGGGCATCATAGGCGTAGGGAAGATCGGGAAGGGTGAATTCAAATGCCATGATGGCGTCTCCTCTTGTTTGGGAATGAACAAATTATCCGTGCCCGCCACGCGGTGCGCTAGGGATTGAATCAAAGGTAGGGTGCCGCGCCGCCAGCGGCAATGGTCAGCCTTCCATATGCCGGAATATTTGACTTTGATCAAATGCAATGCGCAATGCGGCCCGCCCCGGCGTTTGCACAAGGCGGGCCCAGGGCCTGTGGAGGATCTCTGAAAACGCTTGTGCCCCCAGCCAACCATCCCGATCACGGGGCGCTACGGGTGGTTGGCAGGGGGTGAGGATGGTCTTCAGAAATGGAGATGCCCCGTTGACCTTTACCGGATTGCACCGGCGCTGGCGAAGAGTCCGGCAACTGTCTCCAGGCCCTGGGGTCAAAGAGCGGCCAGAACGTGCTGGGCGCCGGAAACCTCCATGCCTGCCGGATCTTCCTCGACGAAGATTTCGCTCACCACGCCGTCATCGACGATCATGGCATAGCGGTGCGAGCGGGTGCCCAGCCCCAGCCCGGAGCCGTCCAGATCCAGCCCGATGGCGCGGGCGAAATCGGCATTGCCATCGGCGAGGAAATCCACCTTGCCCTTGGCCTTGGCGGCTTCGGCCTGGGCATCCATGACGAAAACGTCGTTGACGCCGGTGCAGGCCACCGCATCCACGCCCTTGGCCTTCAGCGCATCGATGTTCTCCACATAGGAGGGGATGTGCCGCGCCGCGCAGGTGGGCGTGAAGGCGCCGGGAATGGCGAAAAGCACCACCTTGCGGCCGCCGAAATAATCGGCCGTGGACACCGGGGCAGGGCCTTCCTCCGTCATCATCAGAAAGGTTGCCTCGGGCAGCTTGTCACCCTTGGAAATGGCCATGAACGTTTCTCCCTTGCTTCATGTTGCTGTTGAAAATGATTTTCAAGAGCAACTTTAGGGGAGTTTGACCTTTTGCTCAACCCGTCTTTTGGCGGATATGATGGTCAAGGTAAGCTCTTCGCCCTTCATGTCCTGAGGGCCGGCAATGCCGTCGATGGGCAGAAAGTAGGTGGCCTGATCCCCTTGGGCCGAAACGAAGCGCGGATGACAGAAGGAGGCCAGGGCCGGGCCCTCGACGAAGATTTCGGTGTTCTCGTCCAGCCCCTTGCCTTTCAATGTCACCAGCAGTTCGGGGCGCTTGTGGGCCGAGCGCACCGAGGCCCTGACCACGGTGAGCTTGTCATCGCCGCGGACGGGCACCCGGGCAAGGAAGGCATCGATGGCCGCAAGCTCCTCGTCCGGCCCTTGCGCATCCGGCGCGATGGCGCGCTCCAGCTGCGCATGGGCGGGGATGCAGATTTCGTTGCACAGGGCATAATCCAGTTTCAGCCGCAGCACCACCGGCTTGCCTGCATCGGCTGGCGCAACGCGCAGCGGAAAGATCACCCGGTGCTTGTAGCCTATGGCCTCTCCGGCCTCCGGATCCGCATAGCGCTTCGGGGCGGGCCACAGCACGGTGACGGACTTGACGTTTTCCGACCCCTTCCAGTCGAAGACCGGTGGCTGTCCAGCGTCTCCGGGCACCCGCCAGTAGGTCTTCCAGCCATCCTTGAGCAAGATCTCCACCCCGGCCAGACGGATGCCCTTTTCCATCCGCCCGCCCAGCAGGCGCACGCTGGAATGATCGAAGACGGCCACGGCGCCGCCCGCCCGCGCCACGGCGGCGGAAAGGATGAAGGCAAGCGCAAGCAGGGCCGCCATGAGGGCGGCATGAAAGGCGTATCTGTCTGTCTTCAATGCCAGCAAGGGAACTATCCGGTCTTGTGAACCAGCGGGGCGGATTGGATAGCACAGACCAGGGCCTTGCAACAGCTTTGCGCCCATCACATCTGCGTCATATGTGCCGCGGCGGGCGCATCCATCCGGCCCGCGCCTTGAGATTTTCGCATTTGCCACACATATCAGGGAAAGGCACAGGTGACTGACAAGGCAGGCGTAAAACACAATGACAGGCGGAACATGTCTGGAAGGGCACTTTCTCATCGCCATGCCCAACATCGGCGATCCGCGCTTTGAGCGCGCGGTCATCTACATGTGCGCCCACACCGGCCAGGGCGCCATGGGCCTGATCATCAATCACCGCGCCCGCGGGCTGGATTTTGCCACCCTTCTGGAGCAGCTCGGCATTCTCTCCGGCGAAGAGCAGATCCGCCTGCCCGAAACCTTGCGCGCCAAGCCGGTGCTCATCGGCGGCCCGGTGGAGCCCGCCCGCGGCTTCGTCCTCCATTCGGCCGACTATCATCTGCCCGACGGCACCTTGAATGTCACCGGCTCCATCGCCCTGACGGCGACCATGGACATCCTGCAGGCCATGGCCGCGGGCACAGGGCCGCGCCAGGCCCTGCTGGCCCTGGGCTATGCCGGCTGGAGCGCCGGACAGCTGGAAGCCGAACTGGCCGCCAATGGCTGGCTCACCTGCGAGGCGGACGAGGACATTCTCTTCGATACCCCCATGGAAGAGCGCTATGAAAAGGCCCTGGCGCGCCTCGGCATAGGCCTGGGCAATTTCTCCCCCGGCGCCGGGCATGCCTGATCTGGCCGCACAATGCCTCTATGCGTGCGCGGCAAGGGCAAATGCGCCCTTGGCCTTTGCGCCAAAACGTCCTACATAGTGGGCGAAAGGGCTCACCTTCCACATCATTGAACGGGGTATTTGCACAGGCATGGCGAAAGAAGAACTGCTCGAATTCGAAGG
>JALSNA010000265.1 GCA_026987255.1 Hyphomicrobiales bacterium
GCACCTTTGGAAAGCATCTCATAAGCCGCCCGTGCGATTCCGTCAAGCGGCATTGCCATGCTTTTTTCTCCACGGTGCCTGCGCGCGCCTCAAGCCAAGGAATCCAGCACCTCCTCGATTTGCCGGGTCACGTCGTCGATGGCGGCCATGCCGTCCACCTTTTTGACGATTCCCTTGGACTCGTAATAGTCGATCAGCGGGGATGTCTGCGCATGATAGGCCGAAAGCCTGGAGCGCACCGTCTCCTCGTTGTCATCGGCCCGGCGGGTGAACTCGGTGCCGCCGCATTCGTCGCACACGCCCTCCCTGGCCGGTTTCTCGAACGTGTCATGATAGCCCTTGCCGCATTTTGCGCAGGTGTAACGGCCGGTGATGCGCTCCACCAGGGCCTCGTCGTCCACATCCAGAACCACCACGCCATCGAGTTTCATGCCCTTCGAATCGAGCATCTTGTCGAGCTCCTCGGCCTGCGCCACGGTGCGCGGGAAGCCATCGAAAATCACCCCCGGAGCGGCCTTCACATCGGCCTCGTCCAGACGGTCGGAAATGATGTTGATGACGATCTCGTCGGTGACCAGCTCGCCCTTTTCCATCACGTCCTTGGCCTTCTTGCCATATTCGGTGCCTGCCTTGACGGCGGCGCGCAGCATGTCGCCGGTGGACAGCTGGATCAGGTTGCGGCTCTTTTCCAGACGCTTGGCCTGGGTGCCCTTGCCCGCGCCGGGAGGGCCAAACAGAATGATGTTCATGGTGGATTACCTCTTCCTCTTCCCTCTCAATTTCGACTTCTTGACCAGCCCTTCATACTGCTGCGCCAGCAGGTGTCCCTGGATCTGCGCCACCGTGTCCATGGTCACGCTGACCACGATCAGCAAGGATGTGCCACCGAAATAGAACGGAATGCGCATGTAGCTCGTCAGGATTTCCGGCAGCAGGCACACCACGGTCAGATAGAGCGCGCCGACGAAGGTGATGCGGGTCAGGACATAATCGATATATTCGGCCGTTTTCTCGCCGGGACGGATGCCGGGAATGAAGCCGCCATACTTCTTCAGATTGTCGGCCACCTCCTTGGGATCGAACATGATGGCCGTGTAGAAGAAGGCGAAGAAGATGATCAAGGCCGCATAGAAGAACAGGAACAACGGCTGGCCACGGCCCAGAAGGGCGGTCACGTAGGTCAGCCACTCCGGCCCCTGGCCCTGCATGAAGTTGGCCACCGTGATTGGCAGCAGCAGCAAAGAGGAGGCAAAGATCGGCGGGATGACACCGGCCGTGTTGAGCTTCAAGGGCAGATGCGAGGTCTCGCCCTGGAAGATCTTGTTGCCCTGCTGGCGCTTGGGATACTGGATCAGAATGCGCCTTTGCGCCCGCTCCATGAAGACGATGAAGGCGATGACCACCAGCACCATGATGATGACGCCGATGATGGTGAAGGTGGAAAGCTGGCCTGTGCGCCCGAGCTCGAAAAGCTGCGCTATGGCCGAGGGCAGGCGCGCCACGATGCCGGCAAAGATGATCAGCGAGATGCCGTTGCCCACGCCGCGCTGGGTGATCTGCTCGCCCAGCCACATGAGAAAGACGGTGCCGCCGGTCAGGGTGATGGTGGCCGAAAGACGGAAGAACAGCCCCGGATCGGTGACCACGTTGCCCTGCGCCTCCAGCCCGACGGAAATGCCATAGGCCTGCAGGGCCGCCAGGATCACCGTGCCGTAGCGGGTATACTGGTTGATCTTCTTGCGCCCCTGCTCGCCTTCCTTCTTGAGCTGCTCAAGGTGCGGCGAAACCGTTGTCATCAGCTGGATGATGATCGAGGCGGAGATATAGGGCATGATGTTGAGCGCAAAGATGGCCATGCGCCCCAGCGCCCCGCCCGACAGGCCATTCACCCAGCCCAGGATGCCGCTGCTTTGCTGCTGCACCAGCCGCGACAGCTCCAGCGCATCGATGCCGGGAATGGGGATATAGGCCCCCAGGCGATAGACGATCAGCGCCGCCAGGGTAAACCAGATGCGCTTTTTCAGCTCTTCCGCCTTGGCCAGTGCGGAAAAATTGATGTTGGCCGCAAGTTGTTCAGCTGCCGAAGCCATGGAAATCCCTGCCTGTTGTGGGCCAGCCCAGTGCGGACATGGCGGCTGGCGCACTCTCCGTCAAGGAAAGTGCGCCAAAAGTCTCATTCAGCCGCGGCGCTCTTGCTGGCCGCCGTCATCTCGACGCTGCCGCCGGCCTTCTCGATGGCGGCGAGCGCGGAAGCCGAGGCATGGGCCACCTTCAGCGTCACCTTGGCCGTGATCTCGCCATTGCCGAGCACCCGCACGCCCTGCCTGGCCCGGCGCACCGCGCCGGCCTCGACGAGGGCGGCCTCGTCGATGGTCTTTTTCGCATCGAGGCGCTTGGCGTCGATCAGCTCCTGGATGCGCCCGATGCTCACTTCCGAAAAGCGCTTCGGAGCATGCAGCTTGAAGCCGCGCTTGGGCAAACGCCGGTAGATCGGCATCTGGCCGCCCTCGAAGCCCTTGATGGCCACGCCGGAGCGCGATTTCTGGCCCTTGTGGCCGCGTCCGGCCGTCTTGCCCAGGCCGGAGCCGATGCCGCGGCCAACGCGCTTGGCCTTCTTGCGGGCCCCGGGGCGATTGCTGAGTTCGTTGAGCCTCATGATACACTCATTCCATTTCATCCCGCCGGAAGCATCCGGCGTGGAAAGTTAACCTTCTTCGACAATGCGCACAAGGTGCGACACCTTGGCGATCATGCCGCGCACTTGCGGCGTGTCCTTCAGCGTGCGGCGGCGGTGCATCTTGTTCAGCCCCAGTCCGATCAGCGTCGCCCTTTGGTCCTTGGGCCGGCGAATCGGGCTGCCCACCTGCTCCACCGTGATGGTCTTGTCCTTGGCCATGGCCAAAATCCTCGTTTGTCCTTGTCACCCCGCCTTGACGGCGATGAAAAACCTAGGCTTGCTCGTTGCGGCGGCTGCCGAGAATCTCGGAGACCTTCTTGCCACGCCTTGCCGCGACCTTGCGCGGGTTGAGCGCGCCTTCCAGCGCCTTGAAGGTGGCGCGCACCATGTTGTAGGGATTCGACGAGCCGATGGACTTGGCCACCACGTCCTGCATCCCAACCGCCTCGAAGACAGCGCGCATCGGGCCACCGGCGATGATGCCGGTGCCGGCCGGAGCCGTGCGGATGATGACCCGCCCGGCGTCGTGCTTGCCGGTCACGTCATGATGCAGGGTGCGCCCCTCGCGCAGCGGCACGCGGATCATGTTGCCCTTGGCGGCTTCCGTCGCCTTGCGGATGGCCTCGGGCACTTCGCGCGCCTTGCCATGGCCGAAGCCGACCCGGCCCTTCTGGTCTCCGACGACCACCAGCGCGGCAAAGCCGAAACGCCGGCCGCCCTTGACCACCTTGGCCACACGGTTGATGTGCACCAGGCGATCGACAAATTCGTTGTCCCGCTCGTCGCGTTCGCGTTGTCTCATTGCTTGTTATCCGCCTTTGCTCGATTAGAAATCCAGGCCGCCTTCGCGGGCCCCGTCGGCCAGCGCCTTGACGCGGCCATGATAGATGTATCCGCCGCGGTCGAACACCACCTGCTTAACGCCCGCCTTCCTGGCGCGCTCGGCAATCAGCTTGCCCACTTCCGTGGCCGCCTCGACATCGCCGGTGCTCTTCAGCGTCTTGCGCATGTCCGGTTCGTTGGACGACGCCGCGGCCAGCGTCACCCCGGCCCTGTCATCGATGATCTGCGCATAGATATACTTGTGCGAACGGAAAACCGACAGACGCGGCCGCTCTCCCGCCTTCTTGCGGATCGCCCGGCGCACCCGCGCCTTGCGCCTGTCCTGCACTTTCAGTTTGCGAACCATGATCCTTGTGACCTTTCGCCTTCAAATCCGTGATACCCGCCACCGGCGTCATGGCCGGTGGGAAACCCTGCATGGCGCCCGCGCGCCTACTTCTTCTTGCCTTCCTTGCGGAAGACATATTCATCGGCATAGCGGATGCCCTTGCCCTTGTAGGGCTCCGGCTTGCGCCATTCGCGGATCTCCGCCGCCACCTGGCCCACCGCCTGCTTGTCGATGCCGGAAATGATGATCTGGGTCGGCTGCGGAATCTGCACCTCGATCCCCTCCGGCACCTTGTAGACCACATCGTGGCTGTAACCAAGGTTGAGCTTGATGTCGCGCCCCTGCAGGGCGGCGCGATAGCCCACGCCATTGATCAGCAGCGTCTTGGAGAAGCCCTCGGTCACGCCGGTGACCATGTTGGCGATGATGGTGCGCGTCATGCCCCAGGCCGAGCGCGCCGGCTTGCTCTCGTTGATGGGCTTGACGATGACCTGATCGCCATCGATCGTCACCTCCACCAGATCCACCAGGGAGGCCTGAAGCTGCCCCTTGGGGCCCTTGACCGTGACGACATTGCCATCCAGCGTGACGGTCACCCCGCCCGGAACAGCAACCGGTTTCTTGCCTATGCGAGACATTGGTCTTGCGCCTTTCCTTTAGTCCCCGGCGCGCACCCCTTGCGGTATCATGCGCGCCAATGTGCTTTTCATCCAATCAGTTTCCGCAAGGCTCCGGGCCTTGCGGACTTCACTAGAAGACCCTGCAGATCACCTCGCCGCCCACATTGGCCTCGCGCGCCTTCGCATCGCTCATGACGCCCTTGGAGGTGGACAGGATGGAAATGCCCAGGCCGTTGTAAACCACCGGCATGTCGCTCACCGACGAATAGACCCGCCGCCCCGGCTTGGAAACGCGCTGGATTTCGCGGATCACCGGCTCGCCGTCGTAATATTTCAGCTCCACTTCGATTTCCGCCTTGCCGTTGTCATACTGCGTGGTGGTGAAACCGCGAATGTAGCCTTCATCGGCCAGCACCTGCAAAATGCGCTCGCGCATCCTGGAGGCGGGCATGACCACCCTGGTCTTGCCGCGGCCATGGGCGTTGCGAATGCGGGTCAGCATGTCGCCGATGGGATCTGTGATCGTCATGTCACGATACTCCTGGTCTCAAAATCGTCTCCGCCCGGCTTACCAGCTGGACTTGGTCATGCCCGGTATCAGGCCCTGGTTCGAAAGTTCGCGCAGCGCAATGCGCGACATGCGCAGCTTGCGGTAATAGCCGCGCGGACGCCCGGACACCACGCAGCGGTTGCGGATGCGCACCGGAGCGGAATTGCGCGGCAGCTCGTTGAGCTTCAGCTGGGCCGCGAAACGCTCTTCCATGGGCCGGGAGCGGTCGCGCGCAATGGCCAGCAGCCGCTTGCGCCTGGAGGCATACTTCTTCGCCAGCTTCTTGCGCTTGTTGTTGATCTCGATAGCGCCTTTTTTCGCCATGACCGGATCTCGCCTTTCTTCGTTCGTTGTCCTTGGCCCTGCCCCGTCAGGCGGCCTTTTTCTGCCGCTTGCGGAACGGGAAATTGAAGCCTTCCAGCAGCGCCCGGGCCTCTTCGTCGCTCTTCGCCGTGGTGGCGATCACAACGTCCAGCCCCAGCACCTTGTCGATCTTGTCGTAATCGATCTCCGGGAAGACGATATGTTCCTTGATGCCCAGGGCATAGTTGCCCCGCCCGTCGAAGCTCTTTGCGTTCAGGCCGCGGAAATCGCGCACCCGCGGCAGGGCGATGGTCACCAGCCGGTCGAGGAATTCATACATCCTGTCGCCGCGCAGCGTCACCTTGCAACCGATGGGCATGCCCTCGCGCAGCTTGAAGGTGGCGATGGACTTCTTGGCCCTGGTGATGACCACCTTCTGGCCGGCGATCTTCTCCAGCTCGGCGGCGGCG
Source organism: Hyphomicrobiales bacterium (assembly GCA_026987255.1). GTDB lineage: Bacteria > Pseudomonadota > Alphaproteobacteria > Rhizobiales > Aestuariivirgaceae > Thermopetrobacter. The sequence continues at coordinate 5,792 of JALSNA010000265.1, forward strand.
ATCTTGACCAGCTTGGAATCGTTGACCGCCTCGCCAACGCCCATGTTCAGCACGATCTTCTCGATGCGCGGAATCTGCATCGGGTTCGTGTAGCCGAACTTCTCCGTCAGCTTCTTCTTCAGCGCATCCTCGTAGAGCTTGCGCAGGCGCGGGACATAGGTTTCTTTCTTAGACATCGATCACTTCTCCCGAACGCTTGGCGAACCGCACCTTGCGGCCATCCTCGAGAATCCTGAAGCCAACCCGCGTCGGCTTGCCGTCCTTCGGATCAACGATCGCCAGCTTGCACAGCCGGATGGGGGCCTCCTTGGAGATGATGCCGCCTTCCGTGGTCTGGGTCTGCTTCTGGTGGCGTTTGACCATGTTCACGCCCTTGACGATGGCCCTGCCCTCCTTGGGGAGCATCTTGAGCACCTCGCCTTTCGCGCCCTTGTTGCGGCCAGAAATCACGATGACCTGGTCGCCCTTCTTGATCTTGAACTTGACCGGCATCACAGCACCTCCGGAGCCAGTGAAATGATCTTCATGTGCTTCTTGGCGCGCAGCTCCCTGGGCACGGGGCCGAAGATGCGCGTGCCAATCGGCTCGCCCTGGTTGTTGATCAGCACCGCCGCGTTGCGGTCGAAGCGGATCGCCGAGCCGTCGGGACGGTGCACGTCCTTGGCGGTGCGCACCACCACGGCCTTCAGCACCTGGCCCTTCTTGACCTTGCCGCGCGGAATGGCCTCCTTGACGGAAACCACGATGATGTCTCCCACCGACGCATAGCGGCGCTTGGAGCCGCCCAGCACCTTGATGCACTGCACGCGGCGCGCGCCGGAATTGTCGGCGACTTCGAGCTGTGTTTCTGCCTGAATCATGGCATCACCCGTTTCTTTTGTTCCTGGGCGCAACCGGGGCAGGAGCCCCACGCGCCTGTTTCATCGCCTGCCTGGCACCTGTCCCGTTCCTTGAGGGATCAGGCGCGCGAGGCTTCCACCTTCTCGATCACCGTCCAGCGCTTGTTGCGCGAGATGGGCCGGCATTCCTGGATGCGCACGATGTCGCCTTCCCTGATGGCGTTTTCCGCATCATGCGCGGCATATTTCTTCGTGCGGCGCACGGTCTTCTTGAGCAAGGGATGCGTGAAGCGGCGCTCGACCAGCACGACCACCGTCTTGTCTTGCTTGTCCGACACCACCGTGCCCTGCAGGATGCGTTTCGGCATCTGTCGTTCTCCAAACTGTCTTGCCTGCGCCAGATGCTCTGGCCGGCCAATTGAACCTTCAAGCCTTGGCGGCCGCCCTGGCGCGCGCGTTCAGCTCCGTCTTGATGCGCGCGACGTTGCGGCGAATGCGGCGCACCAGCGCCGTGTTCTCCAGCTGGCCGCTCGCCTTCTGAAAGCGCAGGTTGAACTGCTCCTTCTTCAGCTTCAGCAATTCGTCCTTGAGCTGATCGTCGCTCATGCCCTTGATGTCAGCGGGTTTCATGGATCTGCCCTCACTTATTCGCCAAGCCGCGAAACGACGCGGCACTTGATCGGCAGCTTGGCGGCCGCCAGGCGCATGGCCTCCATGGCCACCTCGCGGGACACGCCGTCAATCTCGAACAGGATACGGCCCGGCTTGACGCGCGCCGCCCAGTATTCCGGCGAGCCCTTGCCCTTGCCCATGCGCACTTCCGTCGGCTTCTTGGAGACCGGCACATCGGGGAAGATGCGGATCCACACGCGCCCGGCGCGCTTCATGTGGCGCGTCATGGCCCGCCTGGCGGCCTCGATCTGGCGCGCCGTGATGCGCTCCGGCTCCAGGGCCTTCAGGCCATAGGTGCCAAAGTTCAGCGTGAAGCCGCCCTTGGCCACCCCCTTGATGCGCCCTTTCTGCATCTTGCGAAATTTTGTCCGCTTCGGCTGCAACATTGTTCTGTTTCCTCAAATCCTGCTTGGCGTGACTGCACGGGCCTCAGCGGCGCGCATCGCGGCGCGGGCCGCCCCTGCGGCCACCCGGACGTCCGCCGCCGGGGCGTCCGCCTTCCTGCAGCTTCGCGTCGTGCCTTTCCTGGGCCATGGGATCGTGCTCCATGAGCTCGCCCTTGAAAATCCACACCTTGATGCCGTTGGTGCCATAGGCGGTCACGCCCGTGGCGGTTCCATAGTCGATGTGCGAACGCAGCGTATGCAGCGGCACACGGCCCTCGCGATACCATTCGGTGCGCGCGATCTCGGCCCCGCCCAGACGGCCACCGCAGTTGATGCGGATGCCCTTTGCGCCCATGCGCATGGCCGACTGCACGGCCCGCTTCATGGCGCGGCGGAAGGCCACGCGGCGCTCCAGCTGCTGGGCGATGTTGTCGGCCACCAGCTGGGCATCGATCTCCGGCTTGCGCACCTCGACGATGTTCAGATGCACATCCGAATCCGTCAGGCTGGCCAGCTTGCGGCGCAGCTTCTCGATATCCGCGCCCTTCTTGCCGATGATGACGCCAGGGCGGGCGGTATGGATGGTCACCCGGCATTTCTTGTGCGGGCGCTCGATGATGATGCGCGAAATGCCGGCATTCTTCAGCTGCTTGTTGAGGAACTCGCGGATCTCCATGTCCTCGTGCAGCAGCTTGCCATATTCCTCACCCTCGGCATACCAGCGCGAGTCCCAGTTGCGGTTGACGCCGAGGCGGAAACCGATCGGATTGATTTTGTGACCCATCAGTTGGCCTCCTCGACTTCACGAACCACGATTGTCAGCTGCGAAAAGGGCTTCAGGATCTTGCCCACCCGGCCACGGGCGCGCGGCTTCCAGCGCTTCATGACCATGCTCTTGCCCACATAGGCCTCCGAGACGATCAGGCTGTCGATATCCAGATCGTGGTTGTTCTCGGCGTTGGCGATGGCCGATTCCAGCGTCTTCTTCACCTCGCGCGAGATGCGCTTGCGGGAAAACTCCAGCTCCGCCAGGGCCTTGTCCACCTTCTTGCCGCGGATCATGGCGGCCACCTGGTTGAGCTTGATCGGGCTGGTCCGCATCATGCGGTAGACCGCCCTGGCCTCGTTCTCGGCCACGCGGCGCGGATTCTTGCGCTTGCCCATCTTACTTCCTCTTCGCTTTCTTGTCCGCCGCATGGCCGTAATAGGTCCGCGTCGGAGAGAATTCACCGAACTTGTGGCCCACCATGTCCTCGGTGACCAGCACCGGCACATGCTTGTGCCCATTGTGGACGGCAAAGGTCAGGCCGACAAACTGGGGCAGGATGGTGGAGCGGCGCGACCAGGTCTTGATCGGCGCGGCGCGCCCGGAGGCGCGCGCGGCTTCCGCCTTCTTCAACAGATATCCGTCAACGAACGGACCTTTCCAAACCGAACGGGTCATGTTTTCCTATGCCTCTCAACGTTTCTTGCGCAGATGGCGCGAGCGCACGATATACTTGTCCGATGCCTTCTTGCCGCGGGTGCGCTTGCCCTTGGTGGGCTTGCCCCAGGGGGTCACCGGGTGACGGCCGCCGGAGGTGCGGCCCTCGCCGCCGCCGTGCGGATGGTCCACCGGGTTCATGACCACGCCGCGCACCACCGGGCGGCGGCCCTTCCAGCGCATGCGGCCGGCCTTGCCGAAGTTCTGGTTCATGTTGTCCGGGTTGGACACCGCGCCCACCGTGGCCATGCACTCGGCGCGCACCATGCGCATCTCGCCGGATTTCAGCCGCAACATGGCGTAGCCCTGGTCACGTCCGACCAGCTGGGCGTAGGTGCCCGCCGCGCGGGCGATCTGGCCGCCCTTGCCCTGCTTGAGCTCGACATTGTGGACGATGGTGCCGATGGGCATGACCGCCAGCGGCATTGCGTTGCCCGGCTTGACGTCGAGCTGGCTGTCCGAGGACATGATCTTGTCGCCCGCCGCCAGCCTTTGCGGCGCAATGATATAGCTCAGCGCGCCATCGGGATATTCCACCAGGGCGATGAAGGCGGTGCGGTTGGGATCGTATTCGATGCGCACCACGGTGGCCTGCTCGTCCTTGCGGTTGCGCTTGAAATCGATCTTGCGATAGCTGCGCTTGTGCCCGCCGCCGCGATGATAGGCGGTGATGCGGCCATGGTTGTTGCGCCCGCCCGTCTTGGTCAGCCCCTCGGTGAGCTGCTTGACCGGCTTGCCCTTGTAGAGCCCGGAGCGGTCCACGAGAACCAGCTGGCGCTGGCCTGGCGTGGTGGGCTTGAAATTCTTCAGTGCCATTGTTCAGCCTCTGCCTGTCCTTGGGCGCCCTTACAGGCCGCCGGTGATGTCGATGGTGTTGCCCTCCTCGAGGGTAACGACCGCCTTTTTGACATCGTTCTGCTTGCCCACGATATTGCGGAAACGCTTCACCTTGCCCTTGCGCAGCAAGGTGTTGACCGCCTTGACCTTGACCCCGAAGAGCGCCTCGACGGCCTCCTTGATCTGCGGCTTGGTCGCGCTGCGCGCCACGTTGAACATGACCTTGTTGTGCTCGGCCATCATGGTGGACTTCTCGGTGATCACCGGAGAGAGCACGATGTCGTAGTATTTTTCCTTCATGGCCTTGCTCATTTGAATCGCGCCTCCAGAACTTCCAGCGCATCCCTGGTCAGCACCAGCTTGTGGCGGCGCAGGATGTCATAGACGTTGATGCCCTGAACCGGCAGCACGTCGATCTTCGGCAGGTTGCGCGCCGCGCGGGCAAAACCCTCGTCGATCTGCGCCCCGCCGATGATCAGCGCGTTGTCCAGCCCCAGCTTGCCGAAGGCCTCCTTGAGAACCTTGGTCTTGGCTTCCTTGACCTCGGCCTTGTCCAGCACCACCAGCTCACCGGCCGCGGCCTTGGCCGAAAGGGCGTGCTTCAGCGCCAGGGCGCGCATCTTCTTGGGCATGCCGATGGCATGGGAGCGCACCCGCGGGCCATGGGCCTTGGCGCCGCCGACGAAGATGCCGGCGCGCTTGGAGCCATGACGGGCACCGCCGCCGCCTTTCTGGCGGCCCCACTTGGCGCCGGTGCGCGAAATCTCGCCGCGCGTCTTGGTCTTGTGGGTTCCGGCCTGGCGTTTGGCCCGCTGCCAGATCACCATGCGGTTGAGAATGTCGGCGCGCGGCTCAAGCCCGAAAATGTCCTCGGGCAGATCGACCGATCCGGCCGTCTTCGCGTCCAGTGTCTGCACATCCATTTTCATGGCCTACTGCTCCTGTTCCTTGGCCGCCTCGGCAGGCGCAGCCTCTTCGCCATTCGCCTTGCGGAACGCGCCGGGCAAAGGCGCGCCCTCGGGCAGCGCGCGCTTGATCGCGTCGCGCACGAACACCCAGCCGCCCTTGGCGCCGGGCACCGCGCCCTTGACCAGGATCAGGCCACGCTCGGCATCGGTGCTGACCACCTTC
>JALSNA010000266.1 GCA_026987255.1 Hyphomicrobiales bacterium
GAGCATGCATTCAGGCAGCATTCATGTTGCTTTTCGTAAGTTCAGGTTGTCACAATGCATCGTGCTGGTTCGGCCCTTGACCGGGGGCCTTGAAATGGATGCCGCGCCAGCTTTCCGGATTGAGGGAGGCTGATCGGGATGGCGGGATTGAAAACGGCCACGCTGGTGGCAAGTGCTGCGCTGCCTGTGGTTTGTGCCCTGTCAGGCGCAGCAGGGGCGCAGCAAAGGGTGGATCTGGCCGAGGCGGCGACGCGCATCATCCGCCAGCTGCCGCCCATCGATTTTTCCAGCTATGGAATCACTCCGCCCGGACGGGTGGAGCGGCGGCTGAATCCGGTGGCCGAGGCCCTGGGGATGGCGGTGGAACGCGGCGAGGGGCTCGGGGTGATCCGCAAGATCATCAACGGGCGCACCGGCCTGGCCACCTTGCATGTGGATCAAAGGGTCTTCGGCATTCCCGTCTGGGGCAGCGACATCACCCTCACCGGCCGTCAGAAGCAAAGCCCGCAGCGGGTTTACGGGATTGCCTTGCGCGGCATGGCGCAGGCGCTGAAACACCAAAGGCCGCGCTTTGGCGCCGAGCGGGCGCGCCAGATCGCAAAGCGCGCCACGGGGCTCAAAGAGGATGACAGCCCGGCGCCGGCCTTCCTGACCGGCAAGGGAGATCAAAAGCCGCGGCTGGTGATCCATGCGCCGCGAGATGGCGCGCCGCGGCTGGCCTGGGAGGTGGTGCTGGAAGGGTTCATCGATGGCCGCATGGCGCGGCCGCATGTGCTGGTGGACGCCATGAACGGCAAGGTCTTGCTGCAATACAACGATCTGCACGATTTGCGCGCGCCGGGCGTCGGCGGCAATGAGAAAACCGGGTGTTACAAGTATGGCGCGGGCAGCATGCCGCTTTTGCCGGCCAGAAGGGTCAAGGGCGGGATGTGCGCCTTGTCCAACAAGATTGCCACGGTCTGGGACTGCCAGGAGCAGAAAAACCTCAACAGGTGCATCCTCTATACGTTCGACTGCTCCAGAAGCATCGAAAAAAGGCGCGTCAATGGCGGCTGCTCGCCGGTCAACGATGCCTATTTCTTCGGCCTGATCACCTACCGGCTCTACAAGGAGTGGTATGGCACGCCTCCGATCAGGAACAAGATGAACCTCCTGGTGCATTATGACAAGGGGCTGGAGAATGCCTTTTGGAACGACCGTTACCAGGCGATGTTTTTCGGCGATGGGCGCAAGACCTTCTATCCGCTGGTGGCGCTGGATGTCACGGCGCATGAAATCTCCCATGGCTATACGGCCCAGCACTCCGGGCTGATCTACCGGGAGCATTCAGGCAGCATCAACGAGGCTTTCTCGGACATGGCCGGGGAAACGGCGGAATATTATTACCGGCTGAAGGTGATGAAAAGGGCCGGGCCCGTGGTGGCGGGCAGGCCGCGCCCGCAAGGGCCCGGGGCCGGGCCTGAGCCAAAACCGCGTCCGGAGCCCAAGCCGCCAGTGCGCCGGGCGGACAATGACGCCAACAGCATTTTGCGCGGTTCGCCGCCTGCCTATGGCGGGGGCGGCAGTGCCGCAAGCGTCAATGCCCTGCTCAGCGGTGGTGGAGGCGGCGGCAATCCTTACGGGGGTGATGTGAACGGGGGCCATGGCCCAGGGGGCCAAATGGATGCGGGCCCGGCTCATGGCCTGGCGCGCACCCGGCCCGTGGCACGTCCCAATGCAGGGGGGCAAGCGGCGAAATCGGATGTCTTTGGCCGCCCGGTCCCGGATTTTCGCATTGGTGCGGATATCACGCGCAACATGGAGGCCCTGCGCTTCTTTGCGCATCCGGAAAAGGATGGCATGTCCATTGGGCATGTGCGGGAGTATGCCGCATTGGTGCGAAAATGCGCCAGACTGACCGGCGGCAATGAAACCAGAAAACAAGGCTGCATCGTGCATACGGCCAGCGGCATTTTCAACCGCGCCTTCTATCTGCTGGCGACCTCCGATGGCTGGGACTTGCGCAAGGCCTTTGGCGTCTTCCTGCTCGCCAACGGGCAATACTGGGGCAAGAGCGAGACCTTCAAGTCGGCGGCGCGCAAGGTGATCGATGCGGCTGGCGATCTGAAGCTGGACAAGGCTGCGGTGCGCGCCGCCTTCGTCAAGGTGGGCGTTCTTCACTGACGACAAGGGGCAAGGGGATCGTGACAGACAAGAGGCGGCATATCCGGATGATCCTCATGGCGGCGCTGGCAGTCATGGCGGCGCTGGCCGGGCCCGTGATTGCTCCGGTGCTGGCGGCGCAAGAGGGCGAGGGTGCGGAGATCTTCACTGCCATGGCGCGGGACATGCGCGCGCGCATCGAAAAGGCGGCGCCGCAAATGGCGGCCTGCGCCGCGGGGCAGGAGAAGGTCAAGGTGGGCATCTTGCCCTTCGATCCGGCCCGCGCGCCGCTGCCCAGGGCGGCCTTGCGGCGCATCTACAACGACATGCTGGCGGCGCTGAGCGCCCAGCCGCTGGCTTGCGCCGCCTGGCTGGACGCGGCCAGCATGCGCGCCATCTTGCGGCACCTGCAACAGAGTGGGGCCTATGACCGCCTGGGCGCGCAGGCCTTCAAGGCCCTGAGGGAGGAGAATGCGCAGGCGGATCTGCTGCTCGTGGGCGAAATCACCGCTGCCGCCGGGCATTTTTACCTGACCTACCGGCTCATCGAGCGCAAGAGCGGGCGGCTTTTAGCGCGCATTGCGGAGCGCGAATTGCCCGAATCTTTCATTGCGGGTGCCGCGGCCGATGCCGCCTT
>JALSNA010000267.1 GCA_026987255.1 Hyphomicrobiales bacterium
GGCGGATGTCATGAACCTGGCCGTCATGGCCGCCTACAACTCCCATGCGTGAGCGTTTTGCGCCCGGGCCGAAGTGTCTACCGCAAAGGAGTTTGTGACACTCTGGCGTGATTCCGCATTTGCGCTATTGTTACGCCCTGGATGATTCGGTCACTCAAGCGCGGGACAGTCATGGAAGGCGCGGCGGACAACGAGCTGGAAAGGCAACTGGATATCGGGGGCGAGCTGGTGGCGGTGCGGGTGCGCCGCCATCCGCGCGCCCGGCGCATCCTGATGCGGCTGGAGCGCACCGGGCGGGCGGTGCGGGTCACGGTGCCCGATTGGGTGAGCCTGCAATCGGGGGTGGATTTCGCCTCGTGGAAGCGCGAGTGGATTGCCGAACACCTGGAAAACCGGCCGCGGCCGGTGCCCTTCGCCCACGGGGTGCGCATCCCGCTGCGCGGGCAGATGCACATGATCTTTCACCTGCCGGGCCGGCGCGGCGTGGTCTGGGCCGAGGGGAAGGATGAAACCGCGCGCATCTGCGTCACCGGGGCGCAAGAACACCTGCCGCGGCGCGTGCTGGACTGGCTGAAAACGGAGGCCGGAAAGGACCTGAGCGCGGCCTGCCGCCGTTATGCGGCGCGCATGGGGCAGTCCTTCGCGCGCCTTTCGGTGCGCGACCAGAAGAGCCGCTGGGGGTCATGCTCGGCGCGTGGCAACCTGGCCTTTTCCTGGCGGCTGATCCTGGCGCCGCCCGAGGTGCTGGATTATCTGGCTGCCCACGAGGTGGCGCATCTGGCGGAGCTCAATCATTCTGCGCGCTTCTGGAAGCTGGTGCGCGCCCATTGCCCGCATGTGGACATGGCGGAAGAGTGGCTCTCCGAACATGGACCGGGGCTGCATGTCTGGGGCGCGCGGGAGTGAGATCATGGGAATGCGCGCATGGGTCATCGGCCTGATCATGGGGATCATGGGGCTGATGCCTTTCGGGGGAGAGGCGATGAGCGGAATGGGAAAATTGCGCCGGGTGAGCCTTGCGCGGATGCCCGGCTGGCACAAGGCGGATCACCGGGCGGCCCTGGCGGCCTTCCGGCGCTCGTGCGGGCGCATGATGGCGCGCGCCCGCATGCGCCCGTCGCGCTTTGGCGGCGAGCGGCGCGACTGGGTGCTGCCCTGCCTGGCGGCGCGCCATGTGCCGATGACGCAAAGGGCGGCGCGGCGCTTTTTCGAGCGTTATTTCACCCCCGTCACGGTGCAGCCGGGGGGGCGGCCATCGGGCATCTTCACGGGCTATTTCGAGCCCGATGTGGAAGGCTCGCTGCACAAATCCGCCGAATATCCCTGGCCGGTGCTGGCGCGGCCCGCCGATCTGGTGCGCTTTACGAAGGCGGAGGAGAAGGCCCTCGGATTGCGCTACGGGCGGCGCATCAATGGCAGGCCTGTGCCCTACTTCACCCGCAAGGAGATCGAAAACGGCGCCCTGGACGGCCGGGGGCTGGAGATCGTCTGGCTGAAGAGCATCGTGGAGCGCTTCTTCATGCATATCCAGGGATCGGGACGGGTGATTCTGAAGGAGGGCGGGGCGCTGCGCCTGACCTATGGCGGCAAGAGCGGCCATCCCTTCACCGGCATAGGCCGCAAGATGCTCGAGCGCGGCCTGATCACGCGCGGCCAGCTGTCCATGCAGGGCATCCGCAAGTGGCTGGAAGCGCACCCGAAGCAGGCGCGCGAAATCATGTGGCTGAACAAGTCCTACGTGTTTTTCCGCGCCACGAAACTGCCCGATCCGCGCCTTGGAGCCTTTGGCGCGCAGGGGGTGCAGCTTGCGCCTTTGACATCCCTGGCGGTGGATTACCGCTTTTGGCCCTATGGCGCGCCGGTGTGGCTGGATACCCGCGTTCCCGGTGTCCATGGCAAGGGCTTCATCCCCTTTCGCCGCCTGATGCTGGCGCAGGACACCGGCAGCGCCATTCGCGGCGCGGTGCGCGGCGACATCTATTTCGGCTTCGGCCGCGAGGCCGGGGCGCGGGCCGGGAGGATGAACGCCCAGGGGCGGATGATTGTGCTGCTGCCCAACCGCCTGGCGCGGCGCCTGACCGGCCAGATGACGCGCAAATGAGGCGCACAGGCGCTCTTCGCGAGGCCCCCGGAAGAGAGCGGAAAGAATGGATAGTCGGACGTGAAGAAAAGTTTTCCAGCCTGCCTGGCAGGCTGGAAATACTTTTCTTCAGGAAAAACAAGGCGTCCTGCTGACTTGGGGCGGCCCGGCGTCAGCAGGACATCATTTTTGGCCCCAAGTAAATTGCAAGGTTCTGACAGAAAATCTGTCAGAACCTTGCAATTCACGGATTGTCAGAATGCCAGAAAATGCTGTGTATTCAATCTGTTGTGAATACTTCACGTGCGACTGGATATGGGAGCGTCAATGGCGAAAAATCACCATTGACGCTACTTTCGGAAGACATTTCCGGCTTTTACCGGAACAGACCCTAATCCCTGGCGATGACGCGGCCTTGCGCATCGAAGCGGTGCACGCGGCCCCTTTGCGGCGTGGCGAAGAGCTCATCGCCGGGCGCATATTCATGGGCACCGAACAGGCGCACGGTGAGCGGGCCGGCCCCGGGGCAATCCAGATAGACGATGGTATCGGCCCCCAGGTGTTCCACGTGGATCACCTGGCCTTTCCACAGGCCGGACGCGGTGGACAGATCCAGATGCTCGGGCCGGATGCCGATGGTGTGGGCATCGGCCATGCCGGCGCGGGCAGCATCCAGCAGGTTCATTTTCGGCGAACAC
>JALSNA010000268.1 GCA_026987255.1 Hyphomicrobiales bacterium
CATGGACGCACCGGCCATTGAAATCGTTGATACCCGCACGCCCGACCCGAAGAATTTCATCCAGGGCGCCACTGGAGACTGGGAGATCGTCATCGGGCTGGAGGTGCATGCCCAGATCAGCTCGAAGGCCAAGCTCTTCTCCGGCGCTTCGGCCGAGTTCGGCGGCGAGCCCAACACCCACGTTTCGCTGGTGGACGCGGCCATGCCGGGCATGCTGCCGGTGATCAACAGGTTCTGTGTCGAGCAGGCCATCCGCACCGGGCTGGGGCTGAAGGCGAAGATCAACACCCATTCGGTCTTCGACCGCAAGAACTACTTCTACCCCGATCTGCCGCAGGGCTACCAGATCTCGCAGTTCAAGCAGCCCATCGTCGGCGAGGGCACCATATACATAGAGGTGGACGGCCAGACCATACCGGTCGGCGTCGAGCGGCTGCACATGGAGCAAGATGCCGGCAAGTCCATCCATGACCAGCACCCCACCATGTCCTATGTGGACCTGAACCGCTCCGGCGTGGCCTTGATGGAAATCGTCTCCAGGCCGGACATGCGCTCGGCGGAAGAGGCCAAGGCCTATGTCACCAAGCTGCGCACCATCTTGCGCTATCTGGGCACCTGCGATGGCAACATGGAGCAAGGCTCCCTGCGCGCCGACATCAACGTCTCGGTGCGCCGCCCAGGGGGGGAATTCGGCACCCGCTGCGAGATCAAGAACGTCAATTCCATCCGCTTCATCGGCCAGGCCATCGAATACGAGGCCGCCCGCCAGGTGGACATTCTGGAAGACGGCGGCAGGATCGATCAGGAAACGCGCCTGTTCGATGCCCGCAAGGGCGTCACACGCTCCATGCGCTCCAAGGAGGAGGCGCACGATTACCGCTATTTCCCCGATCCGGACCTGCTGCCGCTGACCTTCACCGAAGAATGGGTGGAGGAAATCCGCGCCAGCCTGCCCGAGCTGCCCGACGAGAAGAAGGCGCGGCTGGTGAAGGACTACGGCCTGAAGCCCTATGATGCCTCGGTGCTGGTTGGCGATCCGGCCAATGCCGATTATTTCGAGCAGGTGGCCAGGGGCCGCGATGGCAAATTGTCCGCCAACTGGGTGATCAACGAGCTCTTCGGGCGGCTGCGCAAGGAAGGTCTTTCGATCACCGAAAGCCCGGTTTCCGCCGCGCAGCTCGGCCAGATCGTCGATCTCATCTCCTCCGGTGACATCTCCGGCAAGATCGCCAAGGAGCTGTTCGAGATCGTCTGGACCGAAGGGGGCGAGCCGCGCGACATCGTCGAGGCGCGCGGCATGAAACAGGTCACCGACACCGGCGCCATCGAGGCCGCCGTTGACCAGGTGATCGCCGCCAACCCGGACAAGGCCGAGGCCGTCAAGGACAAGCCCAACATGATCGGCTGGTTCGTCGGCCAGGTCATGAAGGCCACCCAGGGCAAGGCCAACCCCAAGGCGGTCAACGAGATGCTGCGCAGGAAACTGGGACTTTAGGTGCAAACAGATAGCGGACATGGCGGCCGCTCTGTGCCGGCCGCGCGCCGGGTGCCTGGCAGATTGTGCACCCTGGGCCTGCTGGCTGCCCTTTGCGGACTGGCCGCGCCATTGCTCACGCCCCTGTGGCTGGCCTTCGATGTCTTCTCCCAGTTCACCATCCAGTTCGCCATCCTCGCGGTGGCCTGCGCCGCGGGCCTGCTCACCGGCCGCGGCTGGAAACTGGCATTGCCGGTGACCATCGGCGGCATGCTGGCGCTGTCGCTCTGGGCCGATACCCATCGCTCCGCGGGCTTTTCCGCACCACCTCCGGCGGGCCAGATCCGGGTGATGAGCTTCAACACCTGGGCGCGCAACCATGATGTCAATTCCATAGCGGCGCAGGTGCACCGCCAGAGGCCGGACATCCTGGGCATGATGGAATACGCCCCGCCCAAGCAGAAATTGCCCGCCATGCTGAAGGACATTCTGCCCTATCATGGCGACTGCATGAACAAGCCCCATTGCTATCTGGGGTTCTTTTCGCGCTGGCCCATCGAGAAGATTACCGGCCGCTCCCTTTGGGAAGGCCCGCCCTATCTGCATGCCATCGTGCGCACTCCTTCAGGCCCCTTGCATGTCTTTGTCGTCCACACTCTGCGCTTTCCCTGGCTGGGCTCGCAGTTGAAGCAGATCAAGGCCCTCACGCGCATGGTCAACAAGGCCAGGGGGCCGAAAATCGTCCTGGGGGATTTCAACACCACCCCCTTTTCCATCATGATGCGCACCTTCGTGAAACGCACTCATCTTTTGCGCCGCACATATATCCCCAGCTGGCCGGCCTGGGCGGGCCCCTTGCCGCAACTGGCCATCGATCATGTCTTCGCCTCGCGCAGCCTGCGCACGGTTTCCGGGCCCTTCATCGGCGGCAATGCCGGCTCCGATCATTTCCCGGTCATCCTGACCCTTGAACGGGCCAAAAAATGACCAGCCTTGAGGGCAAAAGCAGAAACATGGTCAACCATGGGTTAATGCCCGGCGCCACAACATTTTGGCGATAGATCGTCAACATGCTGATTTAACATGATTTTTTATGCATTCTGACATTTCGTGCCTTTTTCTGCCCGGTTTTGGCAAGGCTTTGTCAACCATGTCCGTTAAAGGCGTTTTATGACAAAGCGGCCAGACTTTCCCCTGTCAGGAGACGGCAAGACGGCAAAAGCACGCAAGGCGTGCAACGTCTGGCATCCTGACGCAACAGGCCGCCAAACGGGGCAAAAACCGTGTG
>JALSNA010000269.1 GCA_026987255.1 Hyphomicrobiales bacterium
AATGAGTCGCATGTGAAGTATTCACAACAGATTGAATACACAGCATTTTCTGGCATTCTGACAATCCGTGAATTGCAAGGTTCTGACAGATTTTCTGTCAGAACCTTGCAATTTACTTGGGGCCAAAAATGATGTCCTGCTGACGCCGGGCCGCCCCAAGTCAGCAGGACGCCTTGTTTTTCCTGAAGAAAAGTATTTCCAGCCTGCCAGGCAGGCTGGAAAACTTTTCTTCACGTCCGACTAATGAATATGCCCAATTGACGCTTTATCTGTAGCGGCGGCGCAAAGCCGCGACCTTGCGCGCATAGGACCTGGCCGAAGCCGTCGGACGGCGCGCCCCCAGCCCCTGGTTGTGTTTCCACACGCCGCCGCGGCGGATGGCCAGGGCCAGGTGCTTCATGCCCCAGTAGGCACCGGTGGCGCAGCCCAGAAGACCACGCCGCGAGCCGCGATACCCAAGGCCGCGGGCCGTGGACAGCTTTATCTGCAACAGCCCAAGTTCACCGGCGCGGCCCACGGCGGAGCAGCGAAACCCGCTCTCCAGACGGCACACCGCCAGAGCGGTGCTCACCGGCACGCCAAACCTGGCCGCCGCCACCCGGCAGGCATTCATGCCGGGCCGGTAGGCGCCATGCCAGCGCCGGCTGATGCGCGCTCTCTTGCGCACCCGCCTGACGGTCCTGACGACGCTTTTGCTGCCGCCACTGTTGAAATTTGTCTTGTAGACGCCCCCTGAACGGGACGCGCCAGTCTTGGCGATGCTGACCGGTGTCTGACCGGCGAGCCCAAATGCCACGGCACAGGCCGCGGCCAAAATCCTTGCATGCATGACATGCCCCCTTATGTGGGAATCTCTAAAAGCGCTTTCGCGTCCACCCTCACCCCTGTCAACCACCCAAATCATGAGACACTGCGGGTGGTTGGCAGGGGATGAGGATGGTCCTTAGGGTCAGGACTCATAAAGAGGGATGACATATGCAGGATTTAGGCAAAATATCAGCTTTCTTTCGTCCGCGGGCAATACCTGAAGGTATTGTCGAGGGCGAAAGGACGCTGATATGCAGCATAAATCCTGCAGTAGCCGTGCAAATTTATGGGTCCTGACCCTAAGACAGTTAATAGAAATGCCCATGTGTCTTGCGGCCCGATACGCGAGCCATGAAAAACCGCCCTCAAGGGGCGGCAAACTCAAGGCGCGTCTTTGAAAGCACGAATCGGGCAAAAATTGGGCCAGACTAAAATTATGCGCAAGTCCGCGCTGGCAGTGCGGGGTTTATGGGTCCACGCCCTACAACACCGTCTCCAGGGCGGCGATGAGTTGATCGATTTCACGCTCCGAGGTGTAGTGGACGAAAGACAGCCGCAGCACGCCGCGTTCGGGGTCGATGCCCAGCCCTTGCAGGGTGCGCACGGCGTAGAAATGCCCGGCTCCGGCCATGATCCCCAACTCGGCCAGATCGGCGCAGATCCTCTCCGGTGCACGGATGGTGTCCAGAGCCACGGTGGGAGCGCGCCCATCCGCCTTGCCTGAGCCGATGATGCGGGCCTTGCCCGTGGCCGCGAGATACTCCAGCAGGGGCTCCAGCAGCGCCGTTTCATGGCGGCGGAACATTTCGCCCACGGCGCGGCAGCGCCTGGCAGCGTCCACGGTTTCCCCCGCGCCATGATGATGCGCATACAAATCATCCATGTAATCGGCAATTCCCGCGCAGGCCGCCACCTGCGCATGATCCGGCCCGGCGGGGATCAGTCTTTTGCCCAAATCCGCTTCATTGAACCAGTGCCCCTGATTGGGCAGCCGCCGCAAAAGATTGCGGCGCACGACCATGATCCCCTGATGCGGGCCATAGGTCTTGTAGGTGGAGAAAAGATAGACATCCGCCCCCGCCGCCGCCACGTCGGGCAGGCCGTGGGGAGCATATGAAACGCCATCGGCAACGGCCAGCGCTCCGGCCTCGTGGACGCGCAGGGATATGGCAGCCACGTCATTGATCTGTCCGACGATGTTGGAGCAATGAGGAAAGGCCACCAGCCTGGTTCTCGGCCCCAGCAGATTTTCCAGATCCGCGATGCGCAACTGTCCGCTTTCGGGATCGATCCGCCATTCATGCACCACCACGCCCATCTCCGCCAGCCTGCGCCAGCAGCCTGAATTGGCTTCATGGTCCTGATTGGTGACGATGATCTCGTCGCCCGCGTTCAGGATCCCGGCGAAGGCCCTGGCCAGGACATGGGTATTCTGGCTGGTGGAAGGGCCAATGCACAGCTCCTCTGCGGGGATGTTCAGCATGGCCGCCATGCGCATAGTGGCGTGATCCATCTGTTCTCCGGCGTCCCTGGAAGCCGGATAGGGGCCATATGGCTGCACCTTGGTGGCCCTGTAGTAGCGCTCCAGCCGCCCGATCACCGGCGCGCAGGCAAAGGAGCCGCCTGCGTTTTCAAAAAAGCACCAGTCCCGCAAGGAAGGTTCGGCAAAGGCGGGAAACCGGGAACGGACATAGTCCACGTCGAGGGCAGGGGGCATGGAAGGCTCTTCGATTGAATGAAACAAGAAAAGGCGGGATGCCCGGCATGTTAATGAAACGCCTGCGCGAGTCCATGAAAAAGACCGCATAAGGAATATTTTTTGCCCCTGGGGTCAGGACTCATAAAGAGGGATGGTGGATGCAGGATTTTGGCAAAATCCCGGTGTCTTTTCGTCCGCAGGCAATACTTGAAGGTATTGGCAAGGGCGAAAAGGCTCCGGGATGAAGCAT
>JALSNA010000270.1 GCA_026987255.1 Hyphomicrobiales bacterium
CATGCCGCCAAGATCATCAACCTGACCAATGCCCAGCCCGCTGGGGCAAAAGCCAAAAAGCCCCGCCGCCTGAAAGCGCCTGCGGATCTGGCCAGCCTGTCGTTCGTCAAGCTCCTGAAACTGGCCAAGAGGGGCAACCCTCAGGCCATGTTCCTCACCGCGCGGGCCTACGAGCAGGGCGCGCCGGGGGCCATCAAGTCCCTGACCAGAGCCGCCAGATGGTATCGCCGCGCAGCCCAGGCCGGCCATGCCGAAGCCCAGTACCGGCTGGGCCGCATCCTGCATCTGGGCGGCCCCAATATCCGCCAGTCGGCCCAGACGGCGGTGATCTTCTATCGCGCCGCCGCCGCCCAGGGGCACATGCAGGCCATGCACTGGCTGGCCTGGTGCCTGGAGCATGGCGAGGGGGTGGAAAAAGACCTGAAAAAGGCCGCAAGCTGGTATGAAAGGGCCGCCAGAGAGGGCCATGCGCCTTCGATGAACAATCTTGGTCTGCTGCTGCTCTCCGGCAGGGGCGTCAAGCGCAATCCGGTGCGCGCCTTCGATCTGTTCCGCCAGGCGGCCAACCGCGACGATCCCTGGGGGCTCAACAACCTGGGCGGCATGTATGAAATGGGCTGGGGCGTTCACAAGGATCTGGAAAAGGCCCGGCAATTCTATGCCCAGGCCGCCAAACTCGACAACGCCACCGCGCGCAAGAACCTGGCGCGCGCCGATGCCCTCTTGCGCCGCCAGTCCGGGCACGGCGGCGGAGGCGAAAAAGGCAGCCCCAAAGACGCCCCATCAGCGGCAAAGTCCGCCGCCCCGGCCCCCACGGCGGCGCAATAGCCGGTCTGTGGGCGCACTGGTTCACCCTTTCTAAACCATGTTTCTCAACCCGGTCTTTACCGCGCCGGGCATATGCTTCGTTCAAAATTGCCACAAATTCTCCCTTCTCATCACCGCAAGGGAGCATGGCGCAATGAAAAACGAGGCGCTCGATGAAAAATGCAACGAACAAGGTTCGCCCTGGCTCTCTTCCGGCCCTGGCGGGAATCATCGCCCTTTCGCTGGCCCTGTCCGGCTGTTCGTCGAAGAAGCTCGATCCCTTCGCCGGCACCGGCAGCCCGAAATACACCAAATCCGGGCATATCCCCAAAGGCGGCGGCCGCAGGCACGTGGGCAAGCCCTATACGGTCGCCGGGCGCACCTTTCATCCCACCGAACATCCCAGGCCGGTGCAGATCGGCGTGGCCTCGTGGTATGGGCCGAAGTTCCACCGCCGCAAGACCTCCAATGGCGAATGGTTCGACATGAACTATCTCACCGCCGCCCATCCCACCATGCCCTTGCCCTCCTATGCGCGGGTCACCAACCTGTCCAATGGCCGCTCGGTCGTGGTGCGGGTCAATGACCGCGGCCCCTTTGTCGGCACCCGCATCATGGATCTGTCGAAAGCCGCCGCCAGGCGCCTGGGCTATCTGCGCAAGGGCAAGACCAGGGTCAAGGTGGAATACCTCGGCCCGGCCCCGCTGGGCGATGACCGCGCCAAACTGGCGCACCTGAACCGCCTCAATGCCTCCCATCCTTCCCGCCAGACCATGATCGCGGCGGTGAAGGGCCAGAGCGCGCCATCAGTGCAGGTGGCCCGCGCCACTCCCCGCCCGGTGGTGCATCCGGCGGCGGACAGCGCATCGGCGGGATATTATGTCCAGGTGGCTTCCTTTGCCGATCCGCAGAATGCCCGCGCCGCGCGCGCCGAACTCTCCGCCATCGGCCCGGTCGAGGTCAAACCGGTGGATGTCGCCGATGCCCGCTACTGGCGGGTGCGGCTGGGCCCGCTGGCCTCGCGCGCCGATGCCGAAAGCCTGCTGGGCGAGGTGGCGAAGCAGGGACATTCGGACGCGCGCATCGTGCTGGCGCGCAACTGACCCGGCCAGGGATGAAAATTTCAAGGACGGCATGGGCACCTGAGCCGTTCTTGTTTTATAAGGGCGCCAGTGTTTTCAAACTGGAGGGTCAGCCATGCAGCCTGCGCCGCGCAAGGTCATCACGCCGCATCCGGAGATTCCCATCGAAATCCCCGAGGGCATGAGCCCGGTGGAGTTCTTCAATTCGCCCGCCAACCTGAAGAACCTGGCGGAGGAGAACGGCCTGTTCCGCACCCCGGAAAACCTGCTGATGTACCGCAAGCTCATCGGCCACTCCACGGAGTTCGACACTTCCATAATTCTGGATACATCACGCAAGATTCTCGATCCCCTGGGCCGTCCGGTGCGCCGCAACCAGATGGACCGCCAGGCCAAGAAGGTCTGGCAGGAGATGACCGCCATCATCGTCGAATACATGCTGCAGACATATCCCGACCCGGCGCGCCACGTGATCTTGTGCGGCGAGGCCTCGCTGGATGCCACATGGCCGCTGAACAAGCCCGGCGTGCCCTCCATCCGCATGATTCACAACCATTTCATCGTCTTTCCGGTGAAAACCCTCAAGGCGGGCGAACTGGCCGACCCGAACAATGTCAATCTCACCGATTCGGGCCACAACACCCTGTTCCTGCGCCACCTGGCGGATGTCTACGAGGATTTCTTCTCCGGTCTGGATTTGCAGATCCTGCGCCCGGCGCGGCCGCAGGAGGTTTCGATCGCCATCACCGGTTATCCGCAGGGCCTGCCCGGCTGGCTGCTGGAGGATGGCCCAGAGCGCCTGCATGACAAGTATTTCTGGTATGAATACGAGCAGATCCTGCTGCGCTTTCTGGATTTCTACC
>JALSNA010000271.1 GCA_026987255.1 Hyphomicrobiales bacterium
AATCCTGCATCCACCAACCCTCTTTATGAGTCCTGACCCTAGGTGAATGGTTCGCGCTCTGTCTGGTGCTCTGGCAGCGGATGCGGGAACTTTGCCGGGAACGGGGCGATGAGATCAGGTTATGCATTTTTGTTGATATAGATGCCCAATTGCTGGATTGCGGTGCTGGCGGCTCAATCCCTGCTGTGTTTCTTGAGCGTGTGCAGAACGTGCAGGCGGGCGGCGGACGAGAGGGATTGTGCGCCGCGGGTGCTGTCTATTTCACCGAGCAGGGCGGGCAGAGAGAGGCCGCGCGCCCTGGCGATGGCGCGCAGCTCTTGCCAGAACTCATCCTCCAGGGACAGGCTGGTGGCGTGTCCGCAGATGGTGACGGAGCGTTTTTTCGGGCCCTGGCTCATTCCGGTTCGCCGTCCTTGCCATCGGGAGGCTGGCGCTCGTGGCCATCCAGATGGCGGATGAGGGCTGCTTGCTGCGCCCTGGTCAGTTCGCGCCCGGGCATTTCCACTGACTTTCTGAATATGGCGCGCAAGCGTTTTTGGAGATCCCCCATGGTGTTTCTATTGCGCCGGGCCGATCATCCTTTCGGGGCGCACGATGCGGTCGAAGTCCTCGGGGGTGACATAGCCCAGGCGGATGGCCTCCTCGCGCAGGGTGGTGCCGTTCCTGTAGGCGCTCTTGGCGATTTCGGTGGCCTTGTCGTAGCCGATGACGGGAGCCAGGGCGGTGACCAGCATGAGGGAGCGCTCCAGGAGTTCGCGGATGCGCTCGCGGTTGGGCTCGATGCCGGCAATGCAGCGGTCGGTGAAGCTCATGGCGGCATCGGCGAGCAGGCGCACCGACTGGATGACGTTGTAGACGATCACCGGCTTGTAGACATTGAGCTCGAAATGGCCCTGCGAGCCGGCCAGGCTGACGGCCGTATGGTTGCCCATGACCTGACAGCAGACCTGGGTGAGGGCCTCGGCCTGGGTGGGATTGACCTTGCCCGGCATGATGGAGCTGCCCGGCTCGTTGGCCGGCAGGATGAGCTCGGCTATGCCGCAGCGCGGGCCGGAGCCGAGGAAGCGGATGTCGTTGGCGATCTTGAACAAGGATGCGGCAATGGTGTTGAGGGCGCCGGAGGCCTCGACCATGGCGTCATGGGCGGCCAGTGCCTCGAACTTGTTGGGTGCGGTGACAAAGGGCAGGCCGGTGATTTCGGCGATGTGGCGGGCCACCAGGACATCGAAGCCCTTCTTGGTGTTCAGGCCGGTGCCCACCGCGGTGCCGCCCTGGGCCAGGGCATATAGGTGGGGCAGGGCTGCCCTGGCGCGCTCGATGGCGAGATGGACCTGGGCGGCATAGCCGGAGACCTCCTGGCCGAGGGTCAGGGGGGTGGCGTCCATGGTGTGGGTGCGGCCGATCTTGATGATGTCCGCCCAGGCGGCGGCCTTTTCATCCAGAGCCTTGGCCATGTGCTCCAGGGCGGGCAGCAGGCGGTGGGTGATCTCCTCCACGGTGGCGATGTGCATGGCGGTGGGGAAGGTGTCGTTGGAGGACTGGGAGCGGTTGACGTGATCGTTGGGGTGGACCGGATCCTTGGAGCCGATGACGCCGCCGAGAATCTCGATGGCGCGGTTGGCGATGACCTCGTTGGCGTTCATGTTGGTCTGGGTGCCGGAGCCGGTCTGCCAGACCTTCAGCGGAAAGTTGTCGTCGAACCTGCCTTCCATGACCTCGGTGGCGGCCTGGACGATGGCCTTGCCGATGCGCTCATCGAGATTGCCCAGCTCCATGTTGGCCTGGGCGCAGGCGCGCTTGATGACGCCGAGGGCACGGATGAGCGGTTTGGGCATGGTCTCGTGGCCGATGGGGAAGTTCTGCAAGGAGCGCTGGGTCTGGGCGCCCCAATACTTGTCCGCCGGGACCTTCAGTTCGCCGAAGCTGTCCGATTCGATGCGCTGGCCGCTCATGGGATGCTCCATTTTTTTCATGTTGCCATGGCCTGTTCATCCATAGCCGCGCCCGCGGCGGGCGGCAAGGCGCAAAAAGCAGGCGTCTCGCCGGGGCAGGAGGCTTTTCAGCCGGTGCGCTCGTAGATGCAGACGGAATAGCCGCAGGTGTCGCCGTCCTGCGGGGCATGCTCCTTGCGGGAGATCAGTTTCCATGTGTCCGGCTGCGGCTCGGCGAAGGTGGTGTCGCCTTCGGCCTGCATGTGCACGCGGGTGAGGTAGATGCGCCGGGCGTGCTTGCGCAGGCGCTCGAAAATCTGGCCGCCGCCGATGACCATGATTTCGTCCACGCCGCGTTTTTCCGCCAGCCTTTCGCCCAGGGCGATGGCCTCCTCGAAGGAGTTGACGGTCAGGGCTTGCGGATCGTCCATGATCTTGCCGCGGGTGAGCACGATGTTGTCGCGCCCGGGCAGGGCGCGGCCGATGCTCTGATGGGTCTTGCGGCCCATGATGAGGGGGTGATTCATGGTCAGCTCCCTGAAATGGCGCAGCTCCGAGGGCAGCTTCCACGGCAGGGCGTTGTTGCGGCCGATGACGCCGTTTTCGGCCATGGCCACCACGAGGGCGATTGTAGGGGGCGATCTGGTCATGGGCATGTCCTCCCTGTTGCTGGCCGCCATGATAGCATGAATGCCCATGCCGCGCAGCCAACCAGGGGATCAATCGCCCCGCGCGGCCTTTTCCAGCTCGGCCAGGGAGGCCTTGGGATTGGTGGTGCAAAACCACCTGGAGGGAGCCTTTGCGGTCTTTTTCACCGCCT
>JALSNA010000272.1 GCA_026987255.1 Hyphomicrobiales bacterium
TCGCAGGGCTATGTGGTGCCGGAGAGCTTCACCCATGGCACATCGGCACAAAGGGTGAAGTGGTTCCGCATCGGGTTCGAGACCGGCAACATGAAAGCGTGCAACACCTTCACCTCGCGCCGCCCGTAAACCCCCTGCCCCATTCACGGCGTGGTGAGATTCAGCGCACGTCGAGCACGGAGGTTGTGGCGCGGCGCGCCACCTCCGAGGCGGTGGAGCCGAAGAAGATGCGGTGCAGGCGCGAGCGGCCCTCGTCGGAGACCACGATGACCATGTATTTCGAGCCGCGCTCGACGATCTTCTCCACCGGATCGCCAATGGCCACCATGGTTTCCTTCACCGGAATGTCGAGCTTCTCCAGCAGGCTGGCGGCAGCATCCACCGCCTTGCGCGCCCGTTTCTGCTCATGGCGGGTGGGAGCGGCGGAAAACAGGGTGATCTCCTCGCCCGCCTCATGGGCCAGAACGGCGGCGCGGCGCACCGCGGTCATGGAGCGCGCCGAGCCGTCGGTGCAGATGAAGAAGCCCTTCCTGTCCAGGCTGTCGCGGGCCACCATGACCGAGCAGGGGGCCAGGGCCAGCACGCGCTCGGCCACCACCTGATGAAACAGCAGCCACAGGCCCGATTTCTTCCAGCGCACCGGCTCGCCCAGGATGATCAGGTTGTAGGGGCCAAGCTCGTATTGATCGAGTATGCCGGTGGTGACATCGGGAGCCACCTTCAGTTTCAGGACGATCTCGCGCCCCTCCGGGCAGGTGAAGGCCACCTTGTTGTCCCCGGCCGGATCGCCCCAGGCATCGATGTGGGTGGTTCGCGTCTCGCACCGCTCGATGGCTAGGCCCAGCTCGTCCTTGAGCACCTCCAGCGCCTTCTTCAGGCGCCGCAGGCCGGGCAGCTCGATGCCCGATTCCAGCATGTTCTGGCGCGCCAGCTTGATCTGGATGGCTCCGCCACGGTCGATGGGGCGCACATAGAGCAGCACGATATCGCACTTTGAGCAGTTGGCCAGGCGCGCCGCCATGCGCACCACATAGAGGCTTTCCTCGTCCTTGATCGAGACCAGCACCCTGAAGCGCTGGCGGCGCCCGGCGCGCTGCTTCTCGATGGATTTGCGCACCGCCTCCTCGTGCCTCTCGTTCAGCGGCGATCCCTTGAGTTTCTCCAGGATGGGCATGGTATCAGGCTCCCAGCATGGGCCAGTAGATGGCCGCCGCCCCCAGCATGATGATGGTGGACATGACGACCATCCGCCAGCCGACCTTGAGAAAATCGGTGGTCTTCAGATAACCGGAGGCATAGACGATGGTGCACGCCGGGGTGCCGACCACCGTCAGGTAGGCAAAGGCGGAGGACACGGCGGTGATGAAGCCGATGATGATGGGGCTTTCCCCGGCCTCCTGGGCCAGGTTGAGCACGATGGGGCCGAGCACCGCCACCGCCGCGCCGTTGCTCATGGTGTTGGTCACCCCGGTGGTCAGCACCGAGACGGCCGCCCACAGGCCCACCCCATCGCCCATGCCGATGGGCTTGAGCAGGGACAGGAAATTGCCGGCGATCCAGGCGGCCGCGCCGGTGTCCTTCATCTGCACGCCCAGAGAGATGGCCGCCGCATAGAGCAGGACCACGCCCCAGTTGACGCCGGAGTTGACATCCTCCCAGCGCACCAGTCCGGCGATCAGGAAGGCCGCCGCCCCGGCCACCGCGATGGTGCCCATGCCATAGCTGGAGGAGAGCACGATCCAGCCATAGAGCACGGCGAAGAACAGCACGATGGCCACCCAGTCGCCAGGCTTCAGCGGCCCTTGCGCCAGCACCTTGCCGCGCAGCCGCGCCACCGCCCGATCGAGCTTGCGGTATTCCGGCCTGAAGGCGGTGAACAGGATCAGGGTGACGAAGGGCAGTTGCAGCAGGAAGATGGGATAGGCATAGGCCATCCACCTGGCGTAATCGATCAGATACTTGTAGGTCTGCGGGTTGCCCGGATCGTAGAAGAACTCCTTCCAGTAGCCGATCATGATGGCGTTGCGCGCCCCGCCGGAGGGCGTGCCGATGCCGGCGATGGAACAGCCATAGGAAATGGCAAACAGCAGCACCGCCGCCAGGTTGCGCACCTTCGTCGGATCCTTCGAGGTCAGGGTGATCAGGGTGATGCCCACCGGCAGCATCATGGCCGCCACCGTGTGCTCGCCGATGAAGGAGGCCAGGATGCCGGAGACGATGGAAATCCCCAGTGCGATGTTGATGGTCCTGGTGCCCGTCACCTTGACGATGAGCCAGGCGATGCGGGTGTCGAGCTTCTGCTTGACGATGGCCACCGCCAGCATCAGCGAGCCCATGATGAAGAGCACCGAATCGGTCATCAGGCTCTTGGCCACCTTGGTGGATTCAAGCTCCAGCAGCACCACCTGGGCGACCATGATCATCAGCGCCACGGTGGGCAGGGGCACCGGCTCGGTGATGAACAGGATGGTGGCCACCACCGACATGACCAGCACGATGTGCCCCTCGCGGCTGAGGCCCTCCGGGCTGGGCAGCATGAACAGAATGGCGCCGAGAATGACGGCGATGAAGAACCAGCGCTTCTCGATGAAGTAATGCAGGTTGATCGAGTCGCGAAACAGGATCCATCGCTGATAGCCGCGCCGCCGCAGATAGAGCAAGGTATCGGGTTCGCGCGCCTGCAGGCTGTCACGGGCCAGATCGAAATGCGGCCTTGCCGCCTTGTCCTGCGTCATGATTCTCCTCTTGCCCGCCAGCGGGCAAAGTGTGATGCTGCCTCCCGAAGCGGACGCCGCCCGGCGCCCGCAGGTTCGAACACATTCAAATTTCGCCATACCTTAGACGGGAGCATTCCGCATGTCGAGACTGGACGCCATATTGCGCACCATTGACGCACAGCTGGAGGATAGCCTGCAACGCCTCTTTGCCCTGTTGCGCATTCCCTCCATCTCCGCCGATCCGGCCCACCGGGAGGATTGCCGCAAGGCGGCGCGATACATGGCGGACCTGCTTGCGGAAATGGGGCTCGATGCCTCGGTGCGCGATACGCCGGGCCATCCCATGGTCATGGCCCATCTGGACGCCGATGAGGCGGATGCGCCGCGGGTGCTCTTCTATGGCCATTACGACGTGCAGCCGGCCGATCCTCTGGAGGAATGGAAGACGCCGCCGTTCGAGCCTGCGCTGATCACCGGCGAGGATGGCAAGCAGCGCATCTTCGCGCGCGGGGCCTGCGACGACAAGGGCCAGCTGATGACCTTCATCGAGGCGCTGCGCGCCCATCTGGCGCATGGGCGCCGGCCGCTCAACCTCACCATCGTGCTGGAGGGCGAGGAGGAGAGCGGCTCGCCTTCCCTGGAGCCCTTCCTGCGCGCCAATGCCGAAGAGCTGCGCGCCGATCTGGCCCTGGTGTGCGACACCGGCCAGTGGGATGCCGATACCCCGGCCATCACCACCCGCCTGCGCGGCATGATGCATGACGAGGCCATCATCACCGGCCCGCGCGCCGATCTGCATTCGGGTCTCTATGGCGGCCCGGCCCACAATCCCAACCACATCGTGGCCAGACTTATCGCCGGATTGTGGGACGAGACGGGCCGGGTGACCCTGGAAGGCTTCTATGACGGCGTGGCCGAACTGCCCGCGGAAACCCGCCGCGCCTGGGAGGCGCTGGGCATGACGGACGAAAGGCTGCTGGCCGAAATCGGCTTGAAGCCGCCCGCCGCCGGGGAGGAAGGCTATTCGGCCCTGGAGAAGATCTGGGCGCGGCCCACCATCGAGGTCAATGGCCTGAGCGGCGGCTATACGGGGCCGGGAACCAAGACGGTCATTCCCTCGCAGGCCTTCTTCAAGATTTCCTGCCGCCTGGTGGACGATCAGGATCCATATGCCATTCGCGAGGCCTTCCGCGCCTATGTGCGCGCCAACCTGCCAAGGGGTGTTTCGGTGCGCTTTTCCGAAGAGGGCGGGGCCTCCCCGGCGGTGCGCGTGGCGGAGGATTCCGCCGCGGTGCGCGCCGCCGCGAAGTGCCTGGAGGAGGAATGGGGCAAGGCCCCGGTGATGATGGGCTCAGGCGGCTCCATCCCGGTGGTGCGCTCCTTCAAGGACATCCTGGGCATGGACTCGCTGCTGGTGGCCTTCGGCCTGGCCGATGACGCCATCCATTCGCCCAACGAGAAATACGATCTGCAATCCTTCCACAAGGGCACGCGCAGCTGGGCGCGCATCATCGAGGCGCTGGCGGAAAGAGCCTGATGAGGATCAAATGGTCTGGTTGTATTCCCCCACCTGCGGATAGCTGGCCAGGTGCTGCTGGATGTCGGCGACGATGGCGCGCATGGCGGCTTCCGAGGTGGGGCTTTCGGCCACAACCACCAGCTCCGGCTTGTTGGAGCTGGCGCGCGCCAGGCCCCAGGTGCCGTCTTCCAGCACGATGCGCACGCCGTTGACGGTGATCAGGCTGGCGATCTTCTGGCCGCCGGCCGTCTTGCCTGCCTCCATGCGGGCCCGGTAATGGGCGATGACCTTGTCGATGAGGGCATATTTCTCCTCGTCCGGGCAATGGGGCGACATGGTGGGCGTGCCCCAGGTCTGCGGCAGGCTGCGGTAGAGAGCGGCCATGGACATCTGCGGGTTGTGATCGAGCATGTGGAGGATGGCGATGGCCGAGACGATGCCATCGTCATAACCCAGGCCGACCGGCGGATTGAAAAAGAAATGACCGGACTTCTCGAACCCGGCGATGGCGGACAATTCGGTGGTGCGCCGCTTGATGTAGGAATGGCCGGTCTTGTAATAGTCGGTCACCGCGCCCAGCTCGCGCAGCACCGGATCGGTATTGAACAGGCCGGTCGATTTCACATCGGCGACGAATTTCGCATCCTTGAACCGCCGCGCCAGGTCGCGGGCGAGCAGCACGCCGATCTTGTCGGCGAAAATCTCGTGGCCCTCGTTGTCCACAACGCCGCAGCGGTCGCCATCGCCATCGAAGCCCAGGGCGATGTCGGCGCCGGATTCGAGCACCTTGCGCGACATGGCCTTGAGCATTTTCATGTCTTCGGGGTTGGGGTTGTAATGGGGGAAGGTCCAGTCCAGCTCGCAGTCGAGCTCGACGACATCGGCGCCCATGGCCTTGAGCACTTCTGGCGCGAAGGCGGAGGCCGTGCCATTGCCGCAGGCGCAGACCACCTTCAGCGGGCGGCCAAGGCGCCCGGCGCGCTTTTTCAGATCGTCCAGATAGGCCTTCCGCAATTGCGGATGATGGATCAGGGCGCCGCCCTCGCGCTCCTCGACGCGGCCATCGAGCACGATGTCGCGCAGCGCGGCCATTTCATCGGGGCCGAAGGTCAAGGGCGGCTCGCAGCCCATCTTGACGCCCGTCCAGCCGTTGTCGTTGTGCGAGGCGGTGACCATGGCCACCGCCGGGGCATCGAGATGGAACTGGGCGAAATAGGCCATGGGCGACAGCGCCAGGCCGATGTCATGCACCCGGCAGCCGGCGGCCATGAGGCCGGTGATCAGGGCGTTCTTGATGGCCGCCGAATAGGCCCGGTAGTCATGGCCCACCACCACATCGGGGCGCACGCCGCGCTGGTGCAGGAAAGTGCCCAGCCCAAGCCCCAGGGCGCGCATGCCCAGAAGGTTGATCTCGCTGGTCACCGAGCCGTCCGTCTCATGGCGGAAATGCAGCCAGCGGGCATCATATTCGCGAAAGCCGGTGGGCTTGACCAGCGGCAGGGTTTCATAGTCCAGGGAGTTGTAGGCCAGGTCATGTCTGGGCTTGGGCAGCATGGGAAGCATGTCCTCGTGTGAAGGAAAGTGTCCGTGAAGGTATGGCATGTCATGCCGCAAGGTCAATCGGGACTGCTTGGGTGCCTATTGCTTGAGCACCAGCTTGCCATGATCCACCTTGAACATCGACAGCCGGGAGAGAAAGCTCATGCCCAGCAAAGTGCCACGCATGGCCCCCCTGGGCATGACCCAGGCCCTGACATTGCGCACCAGGACGCCATCGACCTCCACCCGCCGCAAGGTCACGGGAGCGGCCTTGACCACGCCATTGGCGGTGGAGACAGGCACGGTGTATTTCAGCGCGAAGGTGTGAATGCCGGCCCGTCTGGCGTCCTCGTGGGAGAGGGCCACGGCGGATGCGCCGGTATCGACGAGCACTTTCACCGGCTGGTTGTTGATGCGCGCGGTGACGATGAAATGACCGCGGGCGTTTCCCTTGATCTCGGTCCAGGCGCCCTTGGCCAGGGCATCCAGGTCGGTCAGATCGGAGGGCAATTTTTCGCCGGGGTTGAGCGGATAGAAATATTCATTGCCATCGGCATCGCGCACCAGCACCTTGTGCGGCGAGCCAGGCGGCAGATCGAGGCCGCGGATATCCGGCTCCGGGGGCGCCTGCGGGGGGCTGTCCGGGCGCCGCACCGCATGATGGGTGCGCCGGGGCTTGCGCTGTTTTTCGGCCCCCTTCTCCTGTTGCGGTTTTTCCATGGCCTTGTCCGGCCGGGCCGGAGCGGCCGGATCCGCCTGGACAAGATAGGCGGGCAGCAGGTGCATGTTCATCAGCACGATGGCCAAGGCGGCGAAGGCGGAGGCCCATTCCCCGGCCTGCCTGGAGGAGGACCAGCGGGGGCTCTTGTAGGCGACGAAATAGGACAAGAGTGTCAGAAAGAGCAAGATGGCGGGCATGGCGAAGACATTGCCGCCCAGGGCCTGTCCGGCGAAGCTGCCCTTTTCCGGATGCGAAACGGCAATGCCCAAAATGGTGGCCGCCATGATGACGCTGATCCAACCGGCCATGATCTCGATCCTTCTTCACGTTTTCCCAGGCGGCGCCAGGGGCTGGCAAGTGTTGCGCACCCTTGCATGGGGATGGCAAACATGAGGTAAAGGGATGAAAAGTTTTTCGCCCAGGGTTAACGGCAGGTATATGCCGGCATGTCAGCCCATCATGGCCGCCGCCGCCAGCAGAAAGGCCATGCGCGCGAGCACCTCGGCCGCACCGGCCACATCGCCGGTCTGCCCCCCGAAGGCGGCAAGGGCAAAGCGCGCCCCCATCCAGGCGGCAAGGGCCGCCGCCAGCAGGGGCGCAGCGGCGGCCTTGCCCGCAAAGGGCATGAAAAGGATCGTCCAGACCATGGCCGCCGCCAGGGCCGCTTGAAGCACAACATCCCATCCGGGCCGGCCGGCCTCGGCCCCCCGGCCATCGGCGCGGGCCGCGGGCAGGGCATGGAGCAGCCAGATGGGAGCCAGGCGGGAGACGGCATGGGCGCTCACCAATGCCGCGGCCGCCGCCATGGCTCCGGCATGCTCCACGATGCGCGCCAGGGTGGCGACAGGCAGGGCGATGGCGAAGATCATGCCCAGAACGCCAAAGGCTCCAAGCCGCGAATCGCGCATGATGTCGAGCCTGCGGGCCCTGTCGCGCGCCCCCAGGGCGTCGCAGCAGTCGGCCAGGCCATCCTCGTGCAGCGCGCCGGTGATGGTTACCGAGGCCGCCAGAGCCAGAAGGGCGGCGCTCCAGGCTCCCAGGTTCAGCCACATGGCGGCCACCAGAACCGCGGCCGACAGTGCGCCGATGAGCGCTCCGGCGAGGGGAAAGGCGCGCATCAGGCGCGGCCAGAGGGGCGCGGCGCGCAAACGCACCGGCAGGCGGGTGAGAAACATCACCGCCGCGCGCAGATCGTCCAGCCATGTGGCAAGCGCTTCGTGCATGAATTCCGCCTTTTCCAGGGTCGCGGAATCACGTTATAGGCAGCCAGCATTGAAAATGCCAATCAGGAGCGCCTCCCATGCACGATCACGATCATGACAAGGCCCACGCGCCGCTCGATGACATCCGCGCCGTCCTTGCCGCCATGCCCGGCCCGGACGAGAAGGCCATGGAGGCGGCGCGGGGGCGCGATGCGATGCTGACCAAGCCCGCCGGGGCTCTGGGAAGGCTGGAGGAGATCGCCCTGTGGCTGGCCGCCTGGCAGGGCAAGGCGCAGCCATCGGCGGAGCGCATCGAGGTGGCCGTCTATGCCGCCAACCATGGCGTGGCGGCACAGGGGGTTTCGGCCTTTCCGGCCGAGGTGACGGCCCAGATGGTGGCCAATTTCCGCGCCGGGGGGGCGGCCATCAACCAGATCTGCAAAACCTTCGGGCTGGGGCTGAAAGTCCATGAGCTGGCGCTGGAAAAGCCCACCGGCGACATCACCAGGGAAGCGGCGATGAGCGAGAAGGAATGCGCCGCGACAATCGCCTATGGCATGGAGGCGGTGATGGACAAGCCCGACATCCTGTGCCTGGGCGAAATGGGCATAGCCAACACCACCATAGCCTCGGCCATTCTCCATGCCCTCTATGGCGGGAAGGCGCGCGACTGGGTGGGCCCGGGCACCGGCGTCGATGACGAGGGCGTGGCGCACAAGGCGCGCGTCATCGAAAAGGCGGTGGCCCTGCACAAGGCCCATCTGGACGATCCCCTGGCCATTCTCACCCGCCTGGGGGGGCGCGAGTTCGCGGCCATGGCCGGGGCGATGATCGCGGCGCGCATGGAGCGCATTCCGGTGATCCTGGACGGCTTCATGGTCACCGCCACGGCGGCCATCCTGCACGCGCTGGACGAACATGCCCTGGATCACTGCATCGCCGGGCACACCTCCGCCGAGCCGGCGCACGCAGAGACCCTCCGGCGCATCGGCAAGGAACCGCTTCTGAACCTGAACCTGCGGCTGGGCGAGGGCACCGGCGCGGGGCTGGCGGCGGCCATCGTCAAGGCCGCCGTGGCCACCCATACCGGCATGGCCACTTTCGCAGAAGCCGGAGTGAGCGAGGAATAGCCTTGCAGGCAGGGAATACTCCGTCTTGCCGGGAATCCTCATCTTCCGTGGCCGCGTGTGCCCTGTGGACAACCACCCCGGCCGGGGGTGAAAAATCGGCCATGTGACGATTGTTCCCTTGACTCGTTCTAAAAACCGAGTAAAAAGGTCGGGAATAAACATCTGCCCGGCCTTTTCCACATGGCGATTCGCCGTTCCGGGATATGGCGGGGCGCCGCTCCGGCGCAAGGTGCGCCACATGGGGCGGGACAAGGACAAGGAGCTGCCGTCATGCTGATGGAAAACCACAATCTCACCCCCTGCGGCGTGCGCCGCGAGGATGTGCGGGTGCCCTCCAAGGAGACCTTGCGCTCCTCCGGGCAGGTGCAATCGCTGTCGCGGGCGCTGAAGCTGCTCAATGCGCTTTCCTATCATCCGCAAGGGCTGTCGCTGTCGGAGCTGGCGCGCGAGGTCGGCCTGCCCAACTCCACCGCCCACCGGCTGCTGACCACCTTGCAGAACGAACGCTACGTGCGCTTCGATGGCGCCCATTCCACCTGGATGATCGGCGTGCAGGCCTTCCAGGTGGGCTCTTCCTTCATCCGCTCGCGCGACCTGATCACCATTGCCCGGCCGATCATGCGCCGGCTGATGAACACCACCGGCGAGACGGTGAACCTGGGGATCATGGACCGCTGCGAGATCATCTATCTGGCGCAGGTGGAAACCCGCAAGATGATGCGCGCCATCGCCGGCCCCGGCGGGCGCGCCTATATCCACGCCTCCGGCATGGGCAAGGCGCTTTTGGCCTTCTCCCCCGATGCGGTGGTGGACAAGATCTTCAACTGCTGGGATCCGCGCCCGCTGACCGCCAGGACGATCACTTCGGAAACCGCCTTGCGGCGCGAGATGGCGGCCATTCGCTCGCGCGGCTTCGGCATCGACGATGAGGAAACCTCCATCGGCCTGCGCTGCGTGGCTTCGGTCATCTTCGACGAGCATGCCGAGCCCATCGCCGGCATTTCCGTCTCCGGCCCGGCGGCGCGCATCACCTCGCAAAAACTGGCCCAGCTCGGCGCCCTGGTCACAGAGGCGGCCGCCGACATCACCCACGAGATGGGCGGGCGCTGGCCCATGCGGCTGCAACAGACGGGCTCGTGAGTTTCCGCCCAGCGCGAAAACCGCGCCGGGCGGGGCATACCCCCTTACCCGGCGTGGCCGAAATGTGCTAGCAGGTGGCCATGGTTGCGCCAGCCTTCTGGCGCGAGGGGAACCCCATCACATTGTCAGGTAGAAAAATGTCAGAAATCACCAAGGAAGCAGTCACCGAAGCATTGCGCTCCGTCAAGGCCCCCGGCGGCGAAGTGGACATCGTTTCGGCCGGCATGATCTCGGAAATCGTCATCGCCGGAAACAACGTCATGTTCGCCCTGCAGGTGGATCCCGATCAGGCCTCCACCTTCGAGCCGGTGCGCAAGGCCGCCGAGGAGGCCGTCTCGGCCATGGAGGGCGTGGACAAGGTCATGGTGGCGCTCACCGCCGAGAAGCAGCCCGGCCAGCAGCGCGAGAAGAAACAGCCCCAGCCCACCTCCAGCCAGGCGCCGGGGATTCCGGGCGTCGATCACATCATCGCCGTGGCCTCCGGCAAGGGCGGCGTGGGCAAGTCCACCACCTCCATCAACCTGGCGCTGGCGCTGGCCTCGCTGGGGCTGAAGGTGGGCATTCTCGATGCCGACATCTACGGCCCCTCGCTGCCCAAGCTGCTCGGCCTGCGGCAGGAGCCGGAGCCCGATCCGGAAGACCCCAGCAAGCTCAAGGCCCTGGAGGCCTATGGCCTGAAAGCCATGTCCATCGGCTTCGTGGTGGATGAGGCCACGCCGGTTATCTGGCGCGGGCCCATGGTCATGTCGGCCCTGCAGCAGATGATGCACGAGATCAACTGGGGCGAGCTCGATGTCATGGTGGTGGACATGCCGCCGGGCACCGGTGATGCGCAGCTCACCATGGCCCAGCAGGTGCCGCTGGCCGGGGCGGTCATCGTCTCCACGCCGCAGGATCTGGCGCTCATCGACGCGCGCAAGGGCCTGAACATGTTCAAGCGCGTCTCGGTGCCCATTCTCGGCATCGTCGAGAACATGAGCTATTTCATCTGCCCCAACTGCGAAACCCGCCACGAGATCT
>JALSNA010000273.1 GCA_026987255.1 Hyphomicrobiales bacterium
GGTCCCCCGGCTCGATGCGCAAGGACAGATCGTCAAGCACCCGCGTGCGCTTGAAGGTCTTGGTGACGTGTTTCAGCTCTATCATGCCGCCAGCTTTCGTTCCCATCCATTCAGCTGCTTGCGCCAGCAAGCCACAAGGGCGCAAGGGCTGTCCTTGATCAAAGACAAGTCCCCCGCGCCTGATGTGACCGGGCCTTCCCGTGGTTCGGGAAAGGCCGCCCGCGCCGTGCGTTTAGACCAGCCTCAGAGCAGTTTGTCCAGCCCCTTGATGCGGAAGGACAGCGCCCCCGTCGGGCAGGCCTCCAGGCACATGGCGCAGCGCGTGCAGTCCGCTCCGATATCGATCTGCGGCCTGGTGGCGCGGCCCTTGACGGTCACCTCCAGCACATGCGGCACCAGGCACACGGACCGGCATTCGCCCTCGTGCAGGCACTTGGACAGATCGTAGTGAATGGTGGTCGGCGACACCGAACCGACGAAGGCATAGGTCATGCCGATGGGGCACATGTAGCGGCACCAGAAGCGGCGGATGAAGAACAGCTCGATGAGCAGCAGGATGGCCACCCAGACCATGCCGCCCATGGTGCCATAGATCAGGGCGCGCGAGGTGATGCCCACCGGCGAAATCCATTCGAAGACCGTATAGCCGGTGATGAAGGCCAGGGCGGCAAAGACCACATAGAGCACCGTGCGCACGCCGCGGTGCAGCTGGTAATCCTTCGCCCAGCCCTTTTCGGCCAGTTTCAGGTGCAGAATCTCCACCCATTCCGACAGCAGATGATAGGGGCACGCCCAGGCGCAGAACGAGCGTCCGCCCACCAGCCACCACAGGATGAACACCGTTGCGGTGCCGATGACCAGGTTGATGAGCATCTTCTTGAACGCCAGGGTGACCTGCAGCGCCGAGTTCAGATCGGCCATGTGGAAGCCGACGAAGCGCGACGCCGTCAGCGCCCCTTCCACCAGCTGCACGTCGAAGTGATAGGAAATGACGAACAGCAGATTGATCAGGATGATGCTCGGCCAGCGCCACTTGCGCCACTTGTAGCTGACGTGCTTTTCCGCCAGCTCCTCGGCGATCAGCTTGCGCCGCCGCTCGCGCTCCTGCGGCGTCTTCTTGAAGGCATGGGCCTGGCGCGCCTCTTCGGAAAAATCCTCCTTTGCCGGGCGGCGCGGCTCCGCCCCCAGCATCTGGCGCAGGGATTCAAGATACAGGTTCATGGCTCAGACCTCCCCGAATGTCTTGCGTGGCAGCACTTCGATGCAGGGCGGCTCCACCGGGCAGATCATCTCGCACATGCCACAGCCCACACACTTGTCCGTCACCACCGGCGTCTTGCGCTTGTCCGCCGGATCGTCGCTCATCGATTCCAGGCGGATGGCCCCCTTGATGGGGCATTCGCGCACGCACAGATCGCACAATTCCAGGTCATAGGGATGATCGGCGATCCTGATCGGGTTCCACCGGTCCACCTTCACATAGCGGTGAATGCCGGGGAAATCCGCCCCCCGCGCCAGCCCCTTGAAGCCCTTGCCCTTGCGCGCCAGGCAGGCCTTTGGACGGGTCAGCTTGGCGATGCCCATGCGCACCTCGTCCTTCAGATCCACCTCGTGCGACAGCGCCCCCGTCGGGCAGGCCAGAACGCACTGCACCGCATCACAGGAGAAATCGCACGCCTGGTCGCGCGCATCGATGCGCGGCACGCCATTGCTGAAGCCATCCAGAAAGTCATCCAGCTTGATGGCCTGCACCGGGCACACCTGCACGCACTGCCCGCACTTGATGCAGGCGGCCAGGAACTCGCGCTCCTCGATGGCCCCCGGCGGGCGCAGCCGCGCCCCGGCCTTGGCATAGGTCAGGATGGGATAATATCCCGCCAGCGCCAGCCCGGTCATGGCCCCGCCGGTCAGGAAGGACAAAAGCAGCGCCCGGCGCCGCTCCCGGTCGCGCTTGCTCATGCGCTTCTTGGGCTTTTTTGCCTGCCCACCGGCCGTCTTGCTCTCATCACTCATGATCGCACCCTTGCTTTGCAGCTTCCGGCCCCGCCGGGAACCGGAGCACCCTTTTGGTTCAGGTCCATCACTGCCCTTGCGCGCTCCCCCTGGCGCAAGAGCCGCCTCATCATTTCTTGTGCAGCCCGAAGGGGTCGAAGTCCTCCAGGCTGGTGCCGGACTTGGATTCTCCCGTCGTCAGGCCGAAGGTCTTGACCGTCTTGCCCGCATTGCCGCCGCCGCCATTGTAGCCCTTGGTGATGGGCTCGAAATCCGGCGAGATGCGCGGATGCTTGTCCTCCAGCATGAGCAGGGGATCGCTGAACGGCGCCAGCCGCTCCAGAAAGTCCAGCATGGTCAGCACCGGCGTGCCCTTGAAGAAGGCCGCCGCCTTGACATCCATCCAGATGCGGTCGGCATAGACCATCAGCCGGAAGGGCGTATCGCCATAGCCATCGCCGTCATGGTCATAGCCTTCGTAGGTGTCCCAGTAGTTGGCGTCCCAGACATTGCGCTTTTCGGTTTCGAAGGTGGACACCGAGACATGGCGGATGTTGCTCATGAACTTGTTGTCCTTGAAGATATTGCCCTTCCAGTTGGTCAGAAAGCGCACCCCCATGTCATTGAAGGCTATGGTGTTGCGGTAGACGCGCACCGTTGTATCGGGCTGAAACGGCGAGGAATCCAGGTAGAGCCCGACGGAATTGTACAGGATCTCGTTGTCGATGATGTC
>JALSNA010000274.1 GCA_026987255.1 Hyphomicrobiales bacterium
GCGCGCATCCGTGCCCTGAAGGAGCAGACGCGCTGACCTCCGGCGCGGTTCCTGGCGCGGCAGGGGTTGCCCGGGCAACAAGGCCAAGGTGGCATGCCCTTGCGCACGGGCGGGATTTTGCCTAGGGATCATGGCGTGGCCGCCAGGCTGGCGCCACTTTTTTGTCGAGGGCAGAGTCCAGATCATCAGCCATGAGCCGACACACCTTTTCCCGCTGGCTGCCGCATGCGCCGGAGCATCTGTTCGCCATTGTCTCGGACGTGGCGCACTATGCCAGTTTCGTGCCCCTGTGCGAGGCGGCCAGGGTGTGGGATGAGCGCACCGAGGGGCCGGTGCGGACATTTCGCGCCGAGCTGCGCATCGCCTATCCCAGGCTGGGCTTGCGGGAATATTTCATCTCCGATGTCACGGCGGATGCCGGGCGCCTTTCGGTGCTGGCCATCTCGCGCGAAGGGGCGGTGCGCGAGCTGGAGAACCGCTGGCTGTTCCGGCCGCGCCGGGGGGGCACGGATGTGCACTTCGCGCTGGATTTCTCCATGTCCTCGCGCATGTTGCAGATGGTCATGAACGCCACCTTCGATTACGCCATGAACAGGATCCTCAATGCCTTTGCCGAGCGCGCCCGCCAGCTGGAGAGTGCTGGGCAGGGCGGTCTCAGCGGCTGAAATCCAGGGATTGCCACCACGGATGGGCCTGCAGATGGCGGCGGAAGGGGGTGGCGGTTTCCCGTGGCGCGAAGGTGATGTAGCGCCAGCCCTCCTTCAGGCTTTCGCGCGGCAACGATTGCAGCCAGCGGATGGCGCGCGCATGGCTGAAATCCTTGCCGGTGATGGCGCGAAAATTGCCCGGCAGGTTCGTCCATACGGCGGCGTCGAACCTTTCTTGCGCCGCCAGCCAGGTGTTGACGCGCCGGCCAATGCTTTCGGGGCAGTTCATTGCCCTTTGCCCATCGGCCATGCCGATGGCCCCGATGGGGGCGTGCTCGCGGCGGGCCAGGTCATGGGCGGCCTCATGCAGGCAGGTGCGGCGCGATGTGGTCACGGATGTGGGCACCGGTGCCGGGGCGGTCTCGTCGATGACCAGCACCAGGGCCTGCTTGCGCTTGGGCGAGATGCGCGAGAACTCCACCGGCAGGGCAGGTCCCGTGCCGCGCGCCCAGCCGCCGGTGATGTGCGGCGCCAGGCAGTCTTCATCCCAGATCAGGGAACCATAGGCGATGATGGCGATGGACAGGGGCATGGGGTCTGTGCAATGGCAAAGTGCAGTGTTCCAGGAGTCCATTGGAAGGGAGCAACCAGGATGCCCGATGATCTGCTCTTGCGCAAGCGGCGCATTCTGTGGCGGGCCCGCCACAGGGGCATGAAGGAGACCGATCTGCTTTTCGGGCGGCTGGCCGAAGAGGTTCTGGACGATCTCGATGAACAGGGGGTGGCGGATTTCGAGGCGCTTCTGGATGTGCCCGACACGGTCTTTCTTTCCTGGATGTCGGGAGCGGAGGAGATCCCTTCCGCCTTCCGCGGTCCCCTGATGGACCTTCTGTTGTCCTATCGCTTTTCGGCCGATGATTACGGACAGGATGGAGCCTGACACCATGGACTTCAAGCGCCTGCAAGCCCTGGTGGGCACGCCGGGGGAGACGGTTCTGGCCGCCGCGCCGGAGGGGCTGGATGCGCTGGTGCTGGCCGGTCTGGCGCGCGCCGCGGCCCGTGATGACGGCGGCGTGGCGATCCATGTGGCGCTTTCCGACAAGCGCATGGCGCGGCTCGAAGATGCCCTGAAGTTCTTTGCCCCGGATCTGGAGGTGGTGCGCTTTCCGGCCTGGGACTGCATGCCCTATGACCGGGTTTCGCCCTCGGCGCGCATCGTGGCGCGGCGCATGGCGGCGCTGTCGCGGCTGGCGCGGCGGCGCGCCGATGCGGCGGACAAGGGGGCGCTGGTGATCCTGACCTCGATCAACGCCGTCTGCCAGCGCACCGTGCCGCGGGCGGCCGTCGAGGGGGCCTGCCTGCATCTGAAGCCGGGCATGGTGCGCAAGCCCGAAGAGCTGGCCGCCTGGCTGTCGGATCAGGGCTTTGCGCGCACCGGCACGGTCATGGAGCCGGGAGATTTCGCCCAGCGCGGGGCCATTGTCGATCTTTTCGCGCCGGGCACCGATGCGCCGGTGCGGCTGGATTTCTTCGGCGATGAGCTGGAGAGCATCCGCGCCTTCGATCCGGCCAGCCAGCGCACCACGCGCGCCCTTAAGGAGGTGCTGCTCGATCCGGCCGGGGAGGTGCTCCTGGACGAGGCGGCGCGGGGACGTTTTCGCACCGGTTACGTGGCCGCATTCGGTGGCGAGGCCATGCGCGATCCCATCTATGAAAGCATCCGCGAGGGCCGCCCCTATCCGGGCATGGAGCATTGGCTGCCCTTGTTTCACGAGCGGCTGGAGACGCTTTTCGATCATGCCCCAAGGGCCGCTGTCAGCTTCGATCACGAGGCGGAGGCGGCGCGTGCGGCGCGCATGGAGGAGGTGGCGGAATATCACCAGGCGCGGGTGGAGGGGGTGCGCGAAAAGCTCTTCGGGGCCGATCCCTACAAGCCCTTGGAGCCGGATGCCCTCTATCTGAGCGATGACGATTGGCGTCAGGCCCTGGATGGGCGCGCCATCTTGCGGTTTTCGCCCTTTGACGAACCAGCCACGCCGGGGCGGGCCGTGCTCTGCTTCGGCGGGCGCAAGG
>JALSNA010000275.1 GCA_026987255.1 Hyphomicrobiales bacterium
GCCCTTGCGGCGCCCGGTCTTGTTCCATTGGTCATGCGTTGCGGCCAGCCACGGCTGGGGCAGCGGCGTCATGGAGCAAAGACGGCTCTTGCCCTTGCATCCGGACGCGGCTGTGTGGATGCAAGAACACCGCCCTTGCCGGTGCCATTCAGGGCCGGTTCCGCGCGGCTCGATGCGCGGGGGCGGGCCTTTGCCGCCGGTATCCTGGCCTGGGCGCGCTACAGTGGCGCCGAGCGCATCATCCTGACCGGCTACAGCGATCCGAAGGGGAACGCCCTGGCCAATTTCCGCCTTGCCATGCGCCGGGCAAAGGCGGTGCGTCTCTACTTGCGCAAGCATGGCCTGGCCGCAGGCTTGGTGGTGCGCGCCCATGGCGAGGCCTTGGTGCCCAAAGCCCTGTCCGGTGCGCCGGAGCATGCCGCCCTGCGCGCCTTGCGGCGGGTGGATGTGCGCATGGAGAAGGGAGGTGCATCATGACAAGGCGCATCATGGTGCTGGCGCTTGCCGTATTGATGTCCGCCAGCCATGCGGCGCGGGCGGAAATCCGCGCCCTGGTGGTGGGGGCGAACAGATATTATTACGTCACACCGCTGAAAGGCGCGGTGAATGATGCGCGCGACATTTTTCAGGCGTTGCAAAAGCTGGATGTGCGCGACCGTGTTCTGCTGCTCGATGACAAGGCGCGCAAGGAGACCATCCGCAAGGCCTGGTTCGATCTCGTGGCGCGGGCCAATGCGGGCGATATGCTGATTTTCACCTATGCCGGGCATGGCGGGCAGGAAAAGGAGCAGGTGCCCGGCTCGGAGGCCGATGGCAAGGACGAGAACTTCATTTTGCCGGAATATTCGCCGAAATCGCGGCGCGGGCGCAAGCAGCGCATCGTGGACAATGAAATCAACCTGTGGCTCAAGGCGGCTGTCAAGAAAAGGCTGAAGGTCATCTTCGTTGCCGATTCGTGTCATTCGGGCACCATGACGCGCTCGCTCGACAGGCGCGCGGTCCTGCCCAGCCGCGACACGCCGCCCTATGCCATCCCCGATGATCTGCCGGTGAGCGAAGATTCGCGCAAGGGGGCGGCCATTGCGCCGGATGAGCTGAAGGGCGTGCTGTTCCTGGCGGCCACGCAGGAAAGCCGCAAGACGCCGGAAGTGTTCATCCACGGCAGGCCGCGCGGGGCGCTGAGCTATGCTTTCGCGCGCATTCTGGAAGGGGCGGCGGATGGCAACCATGACCGGGTGACCACCCTTTTCGAGCTGGAGGATTACCTGCGCGCCACGGTGCGCCAGTTCTCCGAGGCGCGCCAGACGCCGGAGGTGCGGCCGCGCGGCAAGGATGGGCCGGTGTTGCGGCATGCCAAGGCGGCAATCGTGGCCGTCCGCGAGCAGGTTGGGCCGCCATTGAAGGTTTCGGTGCTCAACATGCCGCTGGATGCGGCGGCCGATGTCATTGCGCACATTCCCGGCGCGGAGCTGGCCGGGCCGGGAGCCCAGGCCGAGCTGGTATGGGATGCCCAGAGCAAGGAGGTGCTCAGAAACGGCGATGTGGTGGCGCGCAATGTCTTCGAGCATCAGCTTGGCGGCGTGGTGGCCAAGTGGCGCGCCCTGCGGGCCCTGAAGGATGCCGCCGGACAGGCACCGGTGGAGATGCGCATGGAGCCTGACGATTCGGTGCACCGGGAGGGCCAGCGCATCGCCTTTCGCTCCGCGGCGCTGAAATATCCCTTTGTCACGGTCTTCAACCTGGCCTGGAACGGGCAGGTGCAATATCTCTATCCCTTGCGCAACGATCCCGATGGCGGCTTTGCCGGGCGGGCGTGGAACCTGCCCCTCAAGGTCACGCCGCCATTTGGCGCCGATCACCTGGTGCTGATCGCCAGCCAGAGGGCCCCGGCGGCGCTGCGGGCGCGGCTTGCGGACATGGGCGATCCGGGTGGACTGGCGGCGCTGTTGCGCAAGACCCTGAAGGCCAATCCGCATCAGATCGGCATTCAGCCGCTGTTGACCGCGCCGGGAGGTGGAGAATGAAAAGTTTTTGTGGCCTGTGCATGATTCTTGCGGGGCTTGCCAGCGCCACCCTTTCCGCCCATGCGGAAGATATCCATATCCGGTTGCTGCCGGGGGATCACCTGAAGGTGGGGCAGGCGATGCGCATCCAGGTGCGCAGCGCGCGTCCGGGCTGGCTGCATGTCTATGACCTGCGCGGCGATGGCGAGGTCAACAGGCTGTTCCCGGGCAGGTGCACTTCCGGGCGCAAGATCAGGGAGGGCAAGCGGTTGACCATCCCTTCGCGCCTTTCCGGTTGCGAATTCGTTGCCGATGCGCCGGGCCGCGGCAAGATCGTCGTCGTGGTCAGCGCCCGCAAGATGGCGCTCAAGAAGCTGGCGCAGACCCTGCCTCCGGCAGAGCAGGAGGCGGCGGCAGCGGATGATGAAGAGTGGCGGACCATCGAAATCCTGCCCGCCGGCCCGCAACCGCGCCGGCAGGCCCAGAGCGCGCCGGCGGATCTGAGATCTGCCCTGTCGCGGCTGGCGGCGGCAGGTGGCGGCGATGCATGGATCGCGGCGGCGGCGCCTTACGAAATCAGCCGGTGATGTCTAGGGTCAGGACCCATAAATTTGAACGGCATCTGCAGGATTCATGCTTCATCCCGGAGCCTTTTCGCCCTTGCCAATACCTTCAAGTATTGCCTGCGGACGAAAAGACACCGGGATTTTGCC
>JALSNA010000276.1 GCA_026987255.1 Hyphomicrobiales bacterium
CCCCGGTATCCGGCCCCGACCAAGGTCAGGACTCTATAAAAACGTGGCCCAGACTGGCGGGCAGCAAATGCGCTGCTTGTGCTGACAACTTGCGCATTTGCCGCCGGGGCTCTGAAAATGCTTGCGCGTCCATCCACGCCCCAGGCGCGGGCGAGATTCTTTTGCGCCTTTGATTCATATTCAAAACATGCTATATGTTCCGTCAGCGACAGTGACGGAACGGGGATATCCGCAAGCGGCGGGCAGGTCGTATGACGGCCCAACGCCAAGCGGGATGTGGAACGGGCCCGCCATGGGGGTGAGTGCGGGCGCGGCGTCTTTTCCTTCATTTCCACCGTTCTTCCGGCATGGCCCGCGGCACGGGCCGGGCGGATGCCCCGTCATGACGGAATCTTAAGGCCGGGGGCAATGACATGGAGGGAACGATGAAAAAACTGGCTGCATTGATGTTCGGGATCGGCCTTCTGGCCGCCCCTGCCCTGGCGCAGGACACGGGCAAGGGCGCGCCTGCCGCAAGCGGCGTTCAGGACATGGGAGATGCCTATGGCGACGCCGCCAAGGCGATGACCGATTCAATGATGAAAATGATGGGGGCCATGTTCAAGATGTGGAATCAGGCCACCTCGCCCCTGTGGTCTTCGACCGCGCAGATGTTCGGCGATTATGGCGAGTGGTGCTCGACCTGCCATGCACAGCTTTCCACCATCTATGACCAGCTTGGCGACTCCTTCGACCCCGATGTGCACAAGAAGCTCTCCGATGCCGAACTGAAAAAGGCCGCCGAAGCCTACAAGAAGGCCCAGGAGGCAAAGAAGAAGTAGCGCCCTGCCCAAAAGCCCGCCCGTCCGGCAGCGGGCGGGCACCACCAACGACAAACCCGAGGAACGCCCATGAAACCGCTTTATGCCCTTCCGGCCCTGGCCATGTCCCTTGCCCTGCTGGGGCCGGGCCATGCTCCGGCCGTGGCGCAGTCTGCCCCTTCCGCGCCCTTTTCCATTCCCAGCTTCGGCAATACCGGCGAGTGGCTGAAGAGCTTCACCGATCCGAAATGGGGCAAGAGCTTCTCCGCCGCTCCTTCGGCCAATCAGCTCTCGGCCTATCTGGGCATCCTGTCCAATCCGAAAATGATGGAAGGCATGCTGAACATGGCCAATCCGGAGCTCATGACCTCCTGGATGCAGGCGGCCACCAATCCGGTGTTCTTCAATGCCCTGATGAGCATGGGCAACCCGGCCATGCTGGGCAATTATGTCAACATGCTGGGCAATCCGAAGCTCATCGATTCGATGATGAAGATGGGCGATCCCAAGGTCATCGAACCGTTCATGAACATCATGACCAATCCGTCCTTCATCAAGGGCATGACCAAGATGGCCGATCCCAAGCTGGTCGGCAACTACATGAAGATCATGACCGACCCGAAGATGTTCAACGGTCTTTCCAAACTGGCCGACCCCAGGCTCATGGAAAGCTACATGAAGGTCATGTCCAATCCGGAGTTCATGAAATCGGCGGCCAAGATGGTGGATCCCAAGCTCATGGAAGGCTTCATGAAGCTGGCCACCGATCCGAAATATGTCAAGAACATGAGCAAGCTGGCCGATACGGATGTCTATGCGGACTTCCTCAAGCTGATGCTCGACCCGCAGTGGTATTCCACCATGATGGGGATGATGGATCCGGCCATCATGCAACAGTGGATGAAGATGATGATGGAGCCGGAGATGATGGATTCCATGATGAAGATGATGGATCCCAACCTCATGGTGCAGTTCATGCGCGCCTCCTTTTCCATCATGAACGCCGCACCGGCCGCACTCGGCGTCAATCCGCCCAGCGAGAACAGGAAATGAGCAAGGGGAGAACAGTCATGACAGCTATCAGCCGGGGTCTGGCCGCAGCAGCGCTGGCGCTGGGGGCGGCGGCGGCCTGCGCGGGCGCATCCTTCGCCCAGGAGATGGACAAGGCCACCGAAAAGATGAACGCCAAGAGCTTCTACAAGGGCACACCATCCATCCCCAAGCGCTTCCCGGTGCAAAAAGGCTGGCTGCAAATGCCCACTCCGCCGAAGGAAAAACTCAAAAAACACACCTTCATGCCGCCCATCTCGGCGGAGGCGAAAATGCGCGCCATGCAGTCGCTGATGTATTACAACCCCTTCTCCCTGAAGCAGATGATCAACTTCATGGCGGCCAAGAAGAAGGCGGCCAAGGGGCTTTCCTTCGATGACGTGGTGGAATCGCTCAAGACCAAGGGCAACGAGCTGAACATGAAGTTCGTCGGCGTCTCCACGCCATGGAAGATCATCCGCGACATCTACGACAAGAATTATCCCAGGGTGGAGATCTTCTCCTTTTGCGATCTGGCCACCCTGGCGCGCATCCTGGAATATTCGCCGGAGTTCATCGTCTTCATCCCGTGCAAGATCGCGGTGATGGAGGACCGCAACGGCGACATCTGGCTGGTCACCCTGGACTGGGACGTGCGCTGGATGGATACCTCCCCCAATCCCAACCGCATCTCGGATGATCTGCGCAAGCGCGCCATCTCCATCCGCACCCGCCTGGAGCAGATGATGGAGGCCGCCGCCACGGGGGATTTCTAGGGGGATTTTTGTTTGTGTGCTGAAGCGCGCCGCGCCGGGGCTTTTTGCACGGAAGTGCGTCGCTCCGGCCCGCGCCCCCTCCCGGCCGCCCAGAGGATAGGTGAGGCGT
>JALSNA010000277.1 GCA_026987255.1 Hyphomicrobiales bacterium
GGTGTCTTTTCGTCCGCAGGCAATACTTGAAGGTATTGGCAAGGGCGAAAAGGCTCCGGGATGAAGCATGAATCCTGCAGATGCCGTTCAAATTTATGGGTCCTGACCCTAGGGTCAGGACCCATAAACCCCGAACCGCCATTCCCCTTTGCCTTCTGGGGATCTTGAAAAAACGCTTGCGCACCCATCCTCACCCCCTGCCAGCCACCCAGGTCATGGGACACCACGGGGGATTGGCAGGGGGTGAGGATGGTCTTCAAGACAGTTGATGAAGATGCCCTTTTGACAAAAGTCAGCCAATGGTGTCAAAGGGGTGGAAAACATGGTGGGCAGGCCGGTGAAAAAACGCAAGAAAACCCCTTCGCGCTCCGGTGGCGAAAGCATCGTCATAGAGGCCGCCTGGATGTATTATCACGATGGCCTGAACCAGAGCGAAATCGCCCGCCTGCTGCATGTCTCGCGCGCCACGGTGGTCAACTACCTGCAGGAGGCGCGCGAGCGGGGACTGATCCGCATTTCCCTCTCCGCCGAGGCCTTCACCACCCACCGCATCGCCCTGGACATG
Source organism: Hyphomicrobiales bacterium (assembly GCA_026987255.1). GTDB lineage: Bacteria > Pseudomonadota > Alphaproteobacteria > Rhizobiales > Aestuariivirgaceae > Thermopetrobacter. The sequence goes on from JALSNA010000277.1 coordinate 566, forward strand.
CGCCAGACCTTCGGCCTCAAGGCCGCCTATATCCTGCCCGAGGAGGGCCTGAAGGATGACGAGGAGGTTCTGCTCAGGGTGGCGCGCGGCGCCGCCGAATGGCTGCCCGAGCTGATTGCCCCCGGCGACCGCCTGGGGGTGGCCTGGGGCCGCACCGTCTATGAAATGGCCGAAGCCCTGGAGCCGATGAAGACGCACGATGTCACCGTCTCGCAACTGGTTGGCTCCATGGCCACGCCCTATGGCTTCACCGCCGAGATCTGCTCCGCCCACATGGCCCACCGGCTGGGTGCGAAATGCATCAATCTGCACGCCCCGGCCATCCTGAGCGATCCGCAACTGGCCGCCCGCCTGCGCGCCGAGCCCATCATCGCCCGCCAGCTCGATGCCCTGAGCCACTGCAACATGGCCATTTTTGCCGCTGGCTCGTGCAATCCCGGCAGCCACATCGTCGGCAGCGGCGTGGCCACCGCTGAAGATCTGGCCTGGTATGTCCGCAACGGCGCCACCGGCGTGCTCTGCGGCCGCTTCATAGACGCCCGCGGACGGCCCGTTCCCGGCCCCCTGGATGCGCGCATGATCGGAGTCAGCCTGGACAAGCTGCTCAATCTCGACATGGGACTGCTGGTGTCATGCGGCGAGGAAAAGGTGATTCCCATGCTCTCGGCCATAGCCGGGGGCTATGTCACCCATATCGTCACCAACATGAAGGCAGCCAGGAGCATGCTGAAACTGGTGCATGAAGGAACCTTTCCCGCCCCCGCATGACCCTCCGCCGTCGCATGTGAAGTATTCACAACAGATTGAATACACAGCATTTTCTGGCATTCTGACAATCCGTGAATTGCAAGGTTCTGACAGATTTTCTGTCAGAACCTTGCAATTTACTTGGGGCCAAAAATGATGTCCTGCTGACGCCGGGCCGCCCCAAGTCAGCAGGACGCCTTGTTTTTCCTGAAGAAAAGTATTTCCAGCCTGCCAGGCAGGCTGGAAAACTTTTCTTCACGTCCGACTCCGCCGCGGCCGCCCGGCATTACGCCATCAGCGCCCGGCCAGATCGGGAAACAATTTCGCCAGCCCCTCGCGGGAGGCCTCGCAGACGCCCCGCTCGGTGATCAGCCCGCTGACCAGCCGGCCCGGCGTCACATCGAAGGCCGGATTGCCCGCCGGAGTCGGATCGGGGCAGATCTGCACCTGGGTGACGGTCCCGTCCTCCAGCTTGCCCCAGACCTTGCGCACCTCGTCCTGATCGCGCTCCTCGATGGGAATTTCCTTCACCCCGTCAGCCACCGTCCAGTCGATGGTCGGCGACGGCAGGGCGACATAGAAGGGCACGTCATTGTCGCGCGCCGCCAGGGCCTTCAGATAGGTGCCGATCTTGTTGCACACATCGCCATGGGCCGTGGTGCGGTCGGTGCCGACGATCACCATGTCCACCTGGCCATGCTGCATCAGGTGCCCGCCGGCATTGTCGACGATCAGGTGATGGGGCACCCCGTGCCCGGCCATTTCCCAGGAGGTCAGATGCGCGCCCTGATTGCGCGGCCGGGTCTCGTCCACCCAGACATGGATGGGAATGCCCGCCTCCACGGCGTGATACATCGGCGAGGTGGCCGTGCCCCAGTCCACCGTGGCCAGCCATCCGGCATTGCAATGGGTGAGGATGTTCACCGTCTCGCCCGGTTTCTTCCGCGCCGCTATGTCCTTGATGAGTTCAAGCCCGTGCACCCCGATCATGCGGTTGCATTCGACATCCTCATCGCAGATCTCCGCGGCCCGTTTCATCGCCGCCGCATGGCGCTTGTCTTCCGGCAGCGGCTTGAGCAGCCTGTCCATTTCGTCCAGTGCCCAGCGCAGGTTCACCGCCGTCGGCCGGGTGGCGTAGAGCACCTCCCGCGCATGGGCCAGGGAGGCATCGGAAGGATCGATTCCCATCTGCACCGCCACGCCATAGGCCGTTGTCGCCCCGATCAGCGGCGCACCGCGCACCCACATGTCGCGGATGGCGGCAGCGAAGGCCTCCAGCGTGGTCAGGTCCACCACCCGGAACTCGTGCGGCAGCCAGCGCTGGTCGATGATCTGGACCTTGCCACTGTCATCATTGAACCAGATCGAGCGATAATGTGTGCCGTTGACTTTCATG
>JALSNA010000278.1 GCA_026987255.1 Hyphomicrobiales bacterium
ATGACATCGAGGCCGCAAAAGGCGCTGACCAGCATGAAAAGCGTGGAGCGCGGCAGGTGAAAATTGGTCACCAGGGCATCCACGGCGCGGAAGCGGTATCCCGGCGTGATGAAGATACTGGTCGAACCGGCAAAGCCATGGATGCGGCCCGTCTCGCCCGCGGCACTCTCCAGGATGCGCAGCGAAGTGGTGCCCACGGCGACGATGCGGCCCCCCTTGGCGCGCGCCGCATTGAGCCGCGCGGCCACGTCTTGTGACACCTCGCCATATTCGGCATGCATCCTGTGATCTTCGGTATTCTCGGCCTTGACCGGCAGGAAGGTGCCCGCGCCGACGTGCAAGGTGACGTGCTCCGTTTCCACCCCGCGCGCGGCCAGGGCATCGAGCACCGCCTGGGTGAAATGCAACCCGGCGGTGGGCGCGGCCACGGCCCCGTCATGACGGGCATAGATGGTCTGGTAATCCCTGCGGTCGCGCATGTCCGGCTTGCGGCGCGCCGCGATATAGGGCGGCAGGGGCATCTCGCCCACCCTGGCGATGACCTCGTCCAGGATCGGGCCGGTCTTGTCGAACTTCAGCAGGATTTCGCCACCATCGCGCTTTTCGGCCACCTCGGCCCACAGTTCATCGGCCCCGCAGGCCCCGCCAGGCATGCCAAAGAGGATCGTATCGCCCACCTTGAGCTTGCGTCCCGGCTTGGCGAAGGCCAGCCAGGCATCGTCCGCGGCGCGCATGTGCAAGGTGGCGGAGATTTTCGGCGCGCCTGCGCCGCGCCCGAAGCGGCGCCCGCTCAATTGTGCCGGAATGACCCTGGTGTCATTGAACACCACGACATCGCCGGGGGCGAGCAGGTCCGGCAGATCGCGAAAGACGTGATCGCCCAGCCCCTCGCCGGGGCGCACCACCAGCAGGCGCGCGGCATCGCGTGGCGAGGCCGGACGCAAGGCTATGCGCTCTTGCGGCAATTCGAAGTCGAAGGCATCTACCCGCATGGGATTTTTTCCAGCCGGAATGGGAAGACCGCCCCTCCCCGCCTGTGGCGCGAAAAAGGGCGGCCTGTTGTTGCATAAAGAGGTGTGTTTGTCAGCCCTGCTTGTCGGCCGCCACCCAGGCCTTGACGATCCTGCCCGGATTGGGCACCGGCTCGCCCTTGGGCAGGGCATCGACCACCTCCATGCCTTCGGTGACCTCGCCCCAGACCGTATACTGGCCATCGAGGAAGGGGCAATCGGCGGTGCAGATGAAGAATTGCGAATTGGCCGAGTTGGGATCCATGGCGCGCGCCATGGAGGCCACGCCGCGCTTGTGGGCGGCATTGGTAAACTCCGCCTTCAGATCCGGCTTTTCGGAGCCGCCCATGCCGGTGCCGGTGGGATCGCCGCCCTGGGCCATGAAGCCCTCGATGACGCGATGAAAGGGCGTGCCGTCATAAAAGCCCTCGCGCACCAGCTCCTTGATGCGCGCCACGTGCTCCGGCGCCAGATCGGGACGCAAGGCGATGGTCACCTGCCCGGAGGTGGCCGGATCGGTGGTGTCTATGTCGAAAACGATGGTGTTTTCCGGATCGGTTTTGCTCACCAGTGATACTCCTTGAAATGATGGGAAGTTCCGCTCACTTGTCCACGTCGGCGGCAACGCGCACCTTCAGCATCTTGTCGGGATGGGCGGGCGGCTCGCCGCGGGCGATCTTGTCCACGCACTCCATGCCCTTCACCACCTGGCCCCAGACGGTATATTTGCCATTGAGGAAATGGCCGGGCCGGAACATGATGAAGAACTGCGAGTTGGCGGAATTGGGGTCCATGGCGCGCGCCGCACCCACGGTGCCGCGATCGAAGGGCACCGAAGAGAACTCGGCCGGCAGGTCGGGATATTTCGAGCCGCCCATGCCGGTGCCGGTGGGATCGCCCGTCTGGGCCATGAAGCCCTCGATGACGCGATGGAAGATGATGCCGTCATAGAAATGCTCGCGCGCCAGCTTCTTGACCCGCGCCACGTGCTTCGGCGCCACCTTGGGCAGCAGCTTGACGACCACCCGGCAATTGTTCTTCAGGTCGATATAAAGGGTGTTCTGCGGGTCCAGGCCCAGCTTCTTCGCTTCTCCGGCAAAGGCGGCGGAAACCGCCGCGGCCCCCACCAGAAGGGCCAGCCCCAAACTTCTCAGCGCAGTCTTCGGTTTCATGCGATTCTCCTTGATGAAATTGGCATATCTCCTTGCCCGGCTGTGCCTGTTCATTGCGGCGATTTCAGGACAGCGCGGATCCCGTGAGGTTTGTTTTTTGACAGGTGTGCGCAAACGGGGTTTGCACACTTTTCTTGCACGGAGGTGCGTCGCACCGGGGGCTTTTTTGCACGGAGGTGCGTCGCACCGGCCCACGCCCCCTCCCAACCGCCCAGGATTATGAGCAAGACGGTTGGGAGGGGGCATGGGCCTGTCTTTGTGCACGGAAGTGCGTCGCTCCGGCCCACTCCCCCGCTTGGGCCGCCCAGGATTGTGGCAAGGTGGTTGGGCGGGGACACGAGCCTGGCTTTGTGCACGGTGGTGCGTCGCACCGGCCCGCGCCCCCGCCCGGCCACCCAGATGATAGATGAGGCGTCCAGGTGGGGGCACGGGCCTCTTTTTGGTTTGTGTGCGCAAAAGTGTTTGCGCACTCGCTCCGGCCCGCGCCCCCGCTTGGGCCGCCCAGGATTGTGAGCAAGA
>JALSNA010000279.1 GCA_026987255.1 Hyphomicrobiales bacterium
GCGCAGCAAGCGGCGCTCCAGCAAATCCAGCCCCTTGCTGATGATCAGCCCGATGACCGACAAGATCACCACCCCGGTGAACAGCCGCTCCAGGTCATAAAGTGAACCGGCCTGCAGGATATAGGCTCCTATGCCGTGCTCAGCGCCGATCATCTCCGCCGCCACCAGCAGAATGATGGCTATGGCCAGGGATATGCGCAACCCGGAGAAAATGCCGGGCAGGGCGCCAGGCAGGATGATCTTGCGCACAATGGACAGCCAGCTCAGCCCGTAGCTTTGTCCCATGCGCACCAGAGTGCGGTCCACATTGTCCACCGCGCCATATGTGGCCACCACCATGGGCATGAAGGCGCCAAAGGCGATGAGCGCATACTTGGACGCCTCGCCTATGCCGAACCAGATGACGAAAAGCGGCAAGAGGGCGATTTTCGGCACCGGAAACAGCGCCGCCACCAGCGGCAGGAGGCCAGCCCGCACATAGGAAAACAGGCCCATCATCAATCCGGTCAGCACTCCCGCGCCAACCCCCAGAGCCGAACCGATGAGCAGCCGCAGCAGGGAGGGGGCAAGATGCGTCCACAACAGCCCGGAGCGATAGAGCTCGGCAAGGGTCATGGCCACATTGGATGGCCGCGGCAGGGTCAGTTCGGCAATCCATCCGGCCCGCGTGCCCCATTCCAGCACCGCGATGAGAACCGCAAGGACCACCCATCCGGCATGACGCACCGGCCGGGTCGTGAAGCCGCCGCCCCTGAAAGGCACCTTTCGCCTGTTCTTGCCACTGCAACCGCTCATCCGCCCAGCTCCGCATCGGCGGCGCGCGCCTCCTCGCGCAGCATGTCCCAAAGCTCCATTTGCCGCTCTTCGAGTTCCGCCAGCCTGTTCAGGCGCTCGCCCAGGGGTATGCCGATATCGACGATCTTGCGGATGCGTCCCGGCCCGCGCGAGAGCACCACGATGCGATGCCCCAGACGCACCGCCTCGGCCAGATTGTGGGTTACATAGACCGCGGTAAAGGGCTGCGAGAGCCACAGGTTCACCAGGTCTTCCATGAGCAGTTCGCGGGTTTGCGCATCCAGCGCCGAGAGCGGCTCGTCCATGAGCAGCACCGCCGGGCGCACAGCCAGGGCCCGCGCAATGCCCACCCTTTGTTTCATGCCTCCCGATAGCTGCCTGGGCAAGGCATCGGCAAAGGCCGCAAGATGGGTGCGGGCCAGCACATCGGCGATGATCCGTTCCCTTTCTCCCTTGTCCAGCCGGTGGTCCTCAAGCGCCAGGGAGACGTTGCCCGCCACCGTGCGCCAGGGCAGCAGGGCAAAATCCTGAAAGATGTAGGTCAGAGGGTTCAGGCATCCCTTTGGCGGCTTTCCGGTCATGAAGATACGTCCCTGGCCGGGCCGTTCCAGCCCGCCGATGAAGCGCAGCAGGGTGGATTTGCCACAGCCGGAAGGACCGACGATGCACACGATTTGTCCCGGCTCGATGCACAGCGAGATATCGTCCAGTACCGGGATTGCCCCGTAGCTGTGGCTGACCCCCTCGATGTCTATCTGCATGCCTGCTGCCCACCATCTGGCGCCACGGCGGAGCAGGCGCCAAAGACCTGCCCCGCGCGCCAATCCCGGCCTTGCGGCAAGGCCCTATTTTCCCTTGCCGGCAAAGGTGCTGTCCACCAGATCCTCGACCTTCACCGAAGGCTTGACCATGCCCTGTGACTGGAACCACCTGAGCTGATCGGCGATGCTGCGCATATCGAGCTGCGCATTGGGCGAGATGCGCATGGCCCCGTTACGGATGGATTTGGCCGCCTTTTCCAAGGGCTTGGAGGCATAGACATATTTGTGAATCAGGGCCACCAGCCTGGCCGCCTCGTCCTCGCCCTTTGTCTTGTCCACCAGCCCGGCATTGAAATCCGCAGCGCCTCTGGAAAACGCGGCAAGGAAGCGCTTGACCAGATCGCGCTTTTTCAGATCCCTGGCCGCGGCGGTGATCACCGTCACCTGATAATCCGGCGCATACCTGTTGACCCAGCCGATGATCCTGGCCTTTTTTGCTCCGTCCAGAGCCTTTGCGATATGCGGCACGATGATCCACGAATCCACCTGCCCGGTCTTCAGCGCGCCAATGATCGCCCCCACCTTGTGCAGCGGCACCAGGCGCACATCCCTGGTGGAAAAACCTTCCCTTTGGCCCACCCGCGCAAGCATGTAATGGAAGGAAGAGCCTGTCTGGGTGATGGCAAAGCTGTGCCCCTTGATGTCCGCCGGCGTCTTCAGTCCCCCTTCATAGGCCTTCATGGAAGCCAGGATGGCCGAGCCGTCGATCTTGGGGTCTTCGTGCAAGGCCCCGCCGATGATTTTCACCGCGCCCTTTTCGGCCAGCGAAAACAGCCCCGCAGTCACCGCCGTGACGCCGAAATCCACATCTCCCGAGGCAATGGCCACCGCCATGGGCTGGGCCGCCTGGAAAAACTTGAACTCCACATCCAGTCCGGCGTCCTTGAAGTAGCCGCGCTCATAGGCGATGAAGCTGGGCGAATGCGACGTGAAACGCAAGGCCCCGACGACGATCTTGTCCGCCGCGCGGGCCGCGGTGACGAATGCCGCAAGCCCCAGCAGAATCGCTCCGGACAGAGCCATGACGGCCCTTCTGGTGAAAACTGACATGACAACCTCCCTCATGTTCT
>JALSNA010000280.1 GCA_026987255.1 Hyphomicrobiales bacterium
GTGGCGTTTCATGATGAAAGAGATAGCGCACCCGCACCTTCCTGACCGAAACGTAGAGGTCTTCCGATTTCATCGAAATGGCGTCCGTCCGGGTCAGGCGGATGCCGCCGGCGGCCAGCACGGCCATGGAATCGTTGGCGCGCGCCTCAATGGGCGATATCAGCAGCCAGGCAGCGCAGGCAGCCAAAAGGGCGGGGCGAGGATTGACACGGAATGCAAGCATGAGTCCATCTCCCTGAAAAGAGACATCCGCCCCGGATGCGGCGAATGATAACAGGGATGGGGCAGCTTGTCAGGGGGCAATGAAAGGATTCAGGGCGCTATGGTCATACGCGGCGGGTCATTTCCCGGTGGCCATCTTTTCCAGCGCCTTGCTCATGCACTCATCCCATGCGAGCACCTTGGCCAGGCCCTTGACGGGGATGGTGGTTTCGGCCTGCTTGCCGGATTTCAGGGTGTAGCGCCAGGTGAGCATCTCGCCCTTTTTCAGCTCCGGCAGGACGACTTCGGTCAGCTTTGTGCTGATGGCCATGGCGCGGCCCGCACCGCGCTCCTCGAGGAACTCCGGCGGGACGCGCATCGGCTCGCCGGTGTCCACCGTCAGCTCGATGCCTTCGGAGATGTCGGCCTCGGCAGGGATGTTGAGGATGATGGTCCAGGTCTTTTCATCGCGCAATTTCGCCAGTTGCAGGCGGTGCCCCATGACCGGATTGGAGAAGATGGAGCAGCCCTGAAAGGCCAGGCACATGGAGGAGAAGGTCTTGTATTTCGTTCCCGCCTTGAGTTCATCAAGGAAGGTGGGCAGGCCGCACATGTCGCGGGCGGCGGCGGGGCGGGGTTGCCAGATCAGCGGCGTTGCCAGCAGGGACAGGGCGAGCAGGGCGCGCGGCAGGGTCATCTTGAGCATGACGGATCTCCCGATGGATGATTTTGCCCGCACCATATGCCTTTTGCGCCCGCTTGAAAATGGGACATGGTGGCGGGGAGCGGAAAAGATGCGCCGGGCCATTGCATTGGCAAATCATTTCAGGCATTTGGGCATCTCCATCAACTGTCTTGAAACCCCGCACTCCCATTGGGCTCAGGCAGTGAAGAATTCGATTCAGGGCGCATACACATGATGCACATCTGGCTTCTGGCGGCGGCCATCGCCCTGTTTGGTCTCACCCACATGTTGCCCGGCCTGCCGAAGGCCAGGGCGCGGGTGCGCGCCGCCCTGGGGAAGGGCTATATCCCGGCCTTCATCGCCATGTCGGTGCTGACCACCTCCCTGGTGGGCTATCTTTGGGCCACCAGCCCGTTCATCGCGCTTTACGATCCGCCCGCCTGGGGGCCGCGCGTCACCTTTGTCTTGATGTTCTTCGCCTTCTTGCTGCTGGGCGTCTTTCTCTATCCATGCCGCATCAAGCGCGCCCTGCGGCTGCCCTTCGCCCTGGTGATCCTGCTGTGGGGGACGGGGCATCTGCTGGCCAATGGCGATGCGGCCACGGTGGTGCTGGCCTCGGGGCTGATGATTGTCGCCGCTTTGCTGCTGGCGCTGGCCTTGAAAAACGGCTTTCGGCCCGAAGCCAGGGACGGGCTGGCGCTGGATGTTCTGGCGCTGATGACCGGGGCCATTCTCTATCTTGCCATGGCGGCCTTTCACGAGACGTTGATCGGCGTTCCCATCCTGCATTACATTGGCCTGTAGGGGGCGTATTTTCACGGAGAGAGCATCATGAGCGCACATGCCAGGGGCCGCCGGGTGAGTGCTCCGGCCATTGCGGCGCGCAAGGGCAAGGAGCCCATCGTGGCGCTGACCTCCTATCATGCCCACACGGCCAGGCTGGCCGATGCGCATGTGGATCTGCTTCTGGTCGGCGATTCGGTGGGCATGGTGCTCTATGGCCATGGCTCCACCCTGCCGGTGACCCTGGAGATGATGATCGTCCATGGCAAGGTGGTGGCGGCGGCCACGGAGCATGCCCTGGTGGTGGTGGATATGCCTTTCGGCTCCTACGAGGAAAGCCCCGCCCAGGCCTTCCGCAACGCGGCGCGGATCATGAAGGAAACCGGCTGCGGGGCGGTGAAGCTGGAGGGCGGGGCGCGCATGGCCGAAACCATCGCCTTTCTCACCGCGCGCGGCATTCCGGTCATGGCGCACGTGGGGCTGACGCCGCAATCGGTCAACGCCCTGGGCGGCTTTTTCGTCCAGGGGCGCAAGCAGGAGCACTGGGCGGCCATCGAGGCCGACGCGGCGGCGGTGGCCGGGGCCGGGGCCTTCTGCGTGGTGGTGGAGGCTCTGGCCGAGCCGCTGGCGGCGCGGATCACGGAAAGCTGCCCCATTCCGACCATCGGCATTGGCGCATCGGCGGCCTGTGACGGCCAGATCCTGGTGATGGAGGACATGCTGGGCCTCAATCCGGCGCCGCCGAAATTCGTCAAGACCTATGCCGCCCTGGGGCAGGCCATCGAGGGGGCTATCGAGACTTATGCGGAAGAAGTGCGCCACCGCGCCTTTCCCGGCCCGGAGCATGTCTACGGGATGAAGAAGGAATGAGAAGGCAAAAGTCCCTTTGCCTTGCTTTTGTCAAGCGTCTGGGGTAGCCACGGGGCATCCCTTATCCCTTGCCGGGTCTTCAGGAGAGTTTTTCGGGCATGAGTGACGAATCCCTATTCCGCGAGGTGGACGAGGAA
>JALSNA010000281.1 GCA_026987255.1 Hyphomicrobiales bacterium
CGGGGGCACGGGCCTTTGTTTTTGTCCGTGTGCACAAACGGGGTTTGCGCACTCGCTCCGGCCCACTCCCCCTCCCGGCCACCCGGATGACAGGTGAGGCGGGCCTGGGTGGATTGACCGCCCGTGGGGAGCTAATCCGATCTTGCCGCTCGGTTTTAGCAAACCCCTGCCCTTGCCTGTTTGACCAAAGTCAGGCGGATGATCTTCAAGACAGTTAATGGAGCTGCCCGGATGGGGGAATGGGGCAAATGGCGGCAGGCGAACCTGACGGTTTCCTGACGGGCCGCGTCAGAGGGCGCACAGGCAAGATCGCATAAACAGCTTCACGTGAGTTCGGTTCGCCGTCTTGAACGGCGCAATTTTCCAGACAAACCCGATGAGGAGATTACGACATGAAGAGAATCATCACCGCTTTCGCCCTGGCTGCCACCGCGGCCGCTTTCACTGCTCCGGCCATGGCCGAGGAGGCCATCGAATGCACCAAGGCGCCGGTGGAAAAATGGATGAGCAAGGATGCCGCAGCGAAAATGTTCACCGGCAAGGGTTACCAGATTCGCAGCGTCAAGAAGGAGGATTCCTGCCTTGAGCTCTATGCCATCAAGGACGGCAAGAAGATGGAAATCTTCATCAACCCGGTGGATGGCAAGGTTATCGAAACAAAGGTCAAGAACTGATGAGCATCACCGCGTCACAGAATCAATCCCTTTCCGCCGGTGGCCGCCCCGCCACCGGCGGGCGGGAGCGGACAGTGCGGGTCTGGGATCCGCTGGTGCGCATCTTTCACTGGTCCCTGGTGCTGGGCATCGCCTTGGCGTGGCTGAGCTCGGAGGGCTGGGACAGGACACATGAGATCACCGGCTATATCATCGCCGGGCTGATCGGTTTCCGGCTCCTGTGGGGGATAGTGGGCGGCAAATATGCCCGTTTTGCACAGTTCGTGCGCGGGCCGCGTGTCACGATTGCCTATCTGAAAGATATTCTTTCAGGGCGGGCGAAAAGGCACCTGGGGCATAATCCGGCGGGTGCAGCCATGATCGTGGCGCTCCTGTTCAGCGTCGCCACCACATGCATGACCGGCTGGATGATGTCCTGGGATGCCTTCTGGGGCGCCCAGTGGCTGGAAGAGCTGCACGAAGGCGCAGCCACCTTCATTCTGCTACTGGTGGGACTGCACGTGGCCGGCGTCGTCCATGCCTCGCTCAGTCACAGGGAGAATCTGGTGCGGGCCATGTTTACCGGCCGCAAGCGCCTCTGACATGATTGAACTGCCGCGAGAAAAACCCGCCGCGATGACAATCGCGGCGGGCCTGTCTTGTTCATGGAGCGTCAGGCTCGTGCTGCCGGCGTCCTCATTCGGCCGGCTGGGTCGAGATGACCTCCTCGGTGCGCGGCACGAAGACGGTGTAGAGATAGAGCAGCACGGCGATCAGCACCACGACGCCAGCGCCCTCGCGCAGCATGTAGAACAGGCCGAGCTGATTTTGCACCTCCATGAAGGCATTGCCCTGCACCCTTTGCAGGTGCACCTGCACCGCGCCGGCGAAGGTCAGCGCGAAGGTGATGAAGGCCATGCCGCCGGACATCACCCAGAAGGAGACCATGTTGAGCACCTGGTTGTAGGGCTCGCGGCCCAGAAGCTTGGGCATGGCATAGGTGATGAAGGCCAGGTTGATGCAGACATAGGCGCCATAGAAGGCCAGATGGCCGTGCGACATGGTGATCTGCGTGCCGTGGGTGTAGTAGTTCACCGGCGCCAGGGTATGCAGGAAGCCCCAGATGCCGGCGCCGAAGAAGGCCAGAACGGCGCAGCCCAAAGCCCACAGCATGGCGGCCTTGTTGGGATGGTTGCGCTGGCCTTTCCACACCATGGTGAAGGCAAAGAGCACCATGGCGAAGAAGGGCACCACCTCAAGCGTGGAGAAGATGGAGCCGATCCACTGCCAGTAGCCCGGGGTGCCGATCCAGTAGTAATGATGGCCGGTGCCCAGGATGCCGGTGAACAGCGACAGCGCGGCGATGCCATAGATCCACTTCTCGACGATCTCGCGGTCGACGCCGGTGAGCTTGAGCATCAGGAAGGCCAGGATGGCGGCCAGCACCAGCTCCCAGACGCCCTCGACCCACAGATGGACGATCCACCACCAGAACATCTTGTCCAGGGAGAGGTTGTCCGGATTGTAGAGGACGAAGAGGAAGAAGATGGCGATGCCCCAAAGACCGAGCAGCAGCACGTTGGCGACCGCCGTCTTGCGGCCCTTCAGCACCGTCATGGTGACGTTGTAGAGGAACATCAGGGCGGCGACGATGATGCCCAGCTGCACCCACAGGGGCTGCTCGATGAACTCGCGGCCCTGCTTGCCGAGCAGGAAGTTGCCGTGGAACAGGTCGAACAGGTAGGTGACCACCACGCCGGCGGTGCCGAGCACCAGGATGGCCAGTTGCAGATAGGCAATGGCCGGGCTTTCGATCTCGCGCTCGGCTTCCTCCGGAATGATGTAATAGGTGGCGCCGAAAAAGCCCGTCAGCAGCCACACGATCAGCGAGTTGGTGTGCAGCATGCGCAGCACGTTGAAGGGCGTCAGATCGGCCAGGAAGTGCGGATTCAGATAGATGTAGCCGATGGTCACACCGACGATGATCTGAACCGCGAACAGCGCCATGGCGACGATGAAATATGCCAGGGCGATCTTTTGCGATTGGTATTTCATGAGTTCATCCCCTCCTTAGCCGGCCTCGTTCGGCGGCCAGTTCTGCGTCTTGATGGTGCTCGTCCAGCACAGGAATTCGGCGAGATCCTCCAGATCCTTGCCCTTGATGTTGAAATTGGGCATCTGGCGGGTGTCTTCCTCGTTCTCCTGGCGGGCTTCAATCATGCCCATGACGGCGTCCTTGCCGCCAAGACGCTTGCAGACATTGCCCAGCTCCGGCGCATAGTAGGCGCCCTCGCCGAGGATGGTATGGCAATCGATGCAGGCATTCTCCTCCCAGATCTTCTTGCCATGGGCCACCGCTTCAGTGAGAGTCTTCACATTGGTGGACGTGGTGACGATGTAGCTGTAGCTGTGCGCAACAAGACCGACGAAGATCACGAAGAAAAAGATCGTGCCTCCGAAAAAGATGTTGCGGGCTGCGGATTTGGTTTGCATGACCGCGATTCCCCTCTTGGTTCATGGGTTGGCAGCCCTACTTAAAAATTTGTTAACGGTTCGCGCCTTGACAATTGTCAAGATTGCGATGGCGCACCGGCATGTCAATTTGTCCCACATGCCCGGGCATGCAAGCACAAGTTTGCCCAATGGGAGTCTCTGAAAACGCTTGCGCGGCCATCCTCATCCCCTGCCAACCGCCCAGGTCATGGGACACTATTGGGTGGTTGGCAGGGGGTGAGGATGGTCTTCAGACAGTTGATTAAGATGCCTCAATGACGAACGAGGACGCGCCAGGAGGCGCAAGATACAGGGGGCCCGATCATGATCTGGATCAATTTGTGTCCGGGATGAATACCTTAGCAGAATACTCATGTTTGTCTGCGTCATCTTGTCCCTCACAAATACTTGATGAAAGTCAAACGCAGTTTGCAAGGGCTTGTCTAGAGTATGGTGCGTCGACAATCGTCAATTCCTAGAGGGACACCATGAAGAAATCATTTTTCTACAGCCTTCTGCCTGTGGCGGCCGTCATGCTGCCGTTGACGGCCATGACCGGGCTGCCAGGCGTGGCGGGCGCCAAGGAGCTGCCGCCCGCGCCCAAGATGACCAAGGCCGAGTTCGAGAAGGCCAAGGGCATCTTCTTCAACCTCTGCGCGGGCTGCCACGGCAAGCTGCGCAAGGGCGCCACGGGCCCCAACATCCAGCCGGCCTTCACCCGCAAGGAAGGCACCGAGCGGCTGAAGCAGTTCATCACCTACGGCTCGCCCGCGGGCATGCCCAACTGGGGTGAATCGGGCGCGCTGACGCCGGAAGAGGTGGACCTCATGGCGCGCTACGTGCAGCTGCCGCCGCCCATGCCGCCGGAGTTCGGCCTGCCGGAGATCATGAAGACCTATCAGCTCATCGTGCCGGTGGACAAGCGTCCGAAGAAGAAGATGAACAATCTCGATCTGGACAATGTCTTCTCCGTCACCCTGCGCGACATCGGCAAGATCGGCCTGATCGACGGCGACACCAAGAAGCTGATCACCACCATCGATACCGGTTTCGCGGTGCATATCTCGCGCCTGTCGTCCTCCGGCCGCTATCTCTACACCATCGGCCGCGATGGCTGGGCCAACCTGATCGACCTGTGGATGAAGGTGCCCAAGACCGTCGCCAAGGTGCGCATCGGCCTGGAGGCGCGCTCCATCGAATCGTCGAAGATGAAGGGCTGGGAAGACAAGTATGCCATCGCCGGTTCCTACTGGCCGCCGCAATACGTGGTCATGGACGGGCTGACCCTGAAGCCGCTGCGCATCCGCTCGACGCGGGGCTACACGGTGGACACCGGCGTGTTCCATCAGGAGCCGCGCGTGGCCTCCATCGTCGCCTCGCACTACCATCCGGAGTTCATCGTCAACGTCAAGGAAACCGGCCATGTGCTCATGGTCGACTATTCCGACATGCCGAACCTGAAGGTGACGGACATTCCCACCGCCCGGTTCCTGCATGACGGCGGGTTCGACAGCACCGGACGCTACTTCCTGGTGGCGGCCAACGCGGTGAACAAGATCGTGGTCATCGACACCAAGGAAGACAGACTGGTGAAGATCATCCCGACCTCGGGCACCAAGCCGCATCCGGGCCGCGGCGCCAATATCGTGCATCCGAAGTTCGGCCCCGTCTGGGTGACCAGCCATATCGGCTCCGCCGACATCTCGCTGATCGGCACCGATCCGAAGGGCCATCCGCAATATGCCTGGAAGGAAGTGCAGGTGCTCGATGGCCCCGGCGGCGGCGCGCTGTTCGTCAAGTCGCATCCGAAGTCCAAGCATCTGTATGTGGATACGCCGCTGAACCCGGACAAGGAACTCTCCGGCGGCGTGGCGGTGTTCAACATCGCCGACCTTGGCAAGAAGGATCCCACCTTCAAGGAGCTGCCGATCGCCAAGTGGGCCAACCTCGGCAAGGGCCAGCAGCGCGTGGTGCAAGGCGAGTTCAACAAGGACGGCACGGAAATCTGGTTCTCCGTGTGGAACAAGAAGGACAAGCCTTCGGCCATCGTCGTGGTCGACGACAAGACGCTGAAGCTGAAGACGGTGATCAAGGATCCGAAAATCATCACCGCCACCGGCAAGTTCAACGTCTACAACACCCGCAAGGACATCTATTGATCCGCGGCTGATCGCCAAGACATGATTGGCGCCCGGGAGGCAAGCCTCCCGGGCGTTTTTTTGCCTCCGCGCGAATCGCGATTTTGCCGCCCGGAAAGCGCGGGGTCATATTGCCGCATTCTCCCTTGCATCTTGATTTTCATCAAGGTTTTCAGGACCATGGTTTTCTACTGTGAGTCCATGATCCTGACAGCCAGTGGAACGAGCGGGGTTGCATGAAATTTCCAGCGCGCAAGATCCTTGGCCCGGGACTGCTCCTTGCCCTGGCGGGCGGGCTGGCCCTGGCGGGCAGCGGGTGGGCCGGAGCCGCCCAGCCGGACGCAGCGCGCGTCAAGGCGCTGATTCACCTGGTGCGGCAAGATTGCGGCTCGTGCCATGGCATGACGCTCAAGGGCGGGCTGGGCAAGCCGCTGCTGCCGCAAAACCTCGCCGGGCGCGATACCGAAGCCCTGGCGGAGATCATTCTCGATGGCATCCCCGATACGCCCATGCCGCCATGGCGCACCGAACTGTCCAGGGCCGATGCCCTGTGGATCGCCCGCAAGCTGAAGGAGGGTTTCCCGCATGAAACGCCGTGACATCCTGCGCGCCGGGCTGGCCGCGCCCCTTGCCGCCGCATTGCCGGGGCGGGCATCGGCCATGCCCATGCCCATGCGCGGCACCGGCGATCTGGGCATCGTCATAGAGCGCGCGACAGGCTCGGTTCTGGTCATCGACACCACCCAGATGGACATTCTGGGGCGCATCGGGGGGCTGGGCGATCTGTCCCATGCCTCGGCGGTGTTCTCGCGCGATGAGCGCTATGCCTATGTCTTCGGCCGCGACGGCGGGCTGACCATGCTCGATCTGCTGGAGATGAAGATCGCCCGGCGCATCATCCAGGGGGGCAACTCCATCGGCGGGGCCATTTCCGATGACGGGCGGCTGGTGGCGGTCTCCAACTACAAGCCCGGCGGGGTGAAGGTCTTTCATGCCGCCACCCTGGAGCAGGTGGCGGACATCCCGGCGAAGTGGGCCGGGGGCCTGTCCAAGACGGTGGGCCTGGCCGATGCGCCGGGGCGCAAGTTCCTGTTTTCGCTCTTTGAGGCGGGCGAGATCTGGATGGCCGATTTCGCTCACGGCAACAAGCCGCGGGTGATCAAAATCGGCAAGGCGGGAAAATGGCCCTATGACGGGCTGATCGCCCAGGGCGGGCGCATCTACATCGCCGGACTGTTCGGCGAGGACGGCATGGCCAAGGTGGATCTGTGGCAAGAGCCCCTGAAGGTGGAGCGCATCCTCGATGGCTACGGGCGCGGCGAGAAGAAGCTGCCGGTCTACAAGATGCCGCACCTGGAGGGCTGGACGGAGGCCGCCGGGGCCTTCTTCTTCCCCGCCGTGGGCCATCACGAGGTGCTGGTCATGGACGGGCGCACCTGGCAGCTGACCGGCAAGATCCCGGTGCACGGCCAGCCGGTCTTCGTCATGGCGCGGCCGGACGGGCGTCATGTCTGGGTCAATTTCGCCCATCCGCTCAACGACACGGTGCAGGTCATCGACACCATGAGCCGCAAGGTCATCAAGACCTTCACGCCGGGCCCGGCGGTGCTGCACATGGAGTTCACGCCGCGCGGCGAGCAGGTCTGGGTCTCGGTGCGTGACAAAAACCAGATCAACATCTATGACACCCACTCGCTTGAGCTGCTCCGGACGCTGGAGGCAAAGGCCCCATCGGGCATATTCCTCACCGCGCGGGCGCACAAGATCGGCCTTTGAGGGAGCTTGCATGATCGAGCTGACGGAAACCGAACGCGACATGCTCAACCGCTGGCAGCGGGATTTTCCCCTCACGGCGCGGCCCTTCGCCCATCTGGGCAAGGTGCTGGGCATGAGCGAGCAGCAGGTGCTGGCAGCCTTGCGCAGGCTCGATGCCGCCGGTGTGCTCAGCCGCCTTGGCGCGGTGGTGCGGCCCAACACGGCCGGGGCCAGCACCCTGGCGGCGGTGAGCGCCCCGCAAGAAGGCATCGAAGAGGCGGCGCGCATCATATCGGCGCAGCCGGAGGTGACCCACAACTACCAGCGCGAGCACGAGATGAACCTGTGGTTCGTGGTCACGGCGGAAGATCGCGGCGCGGTGCGCGCGGTGCTGGCGCGCATCGAACGGCTGTGCGGGCTCGATGTGCTCGATCTGCCCATGGAGCGGGCCTGGCACATCGACCTGGGGTTCGATCTGAAATCCCCGGGCGCCGGGGCCCGGCCCTGCCGGCCGCGGCCGCACGGGGCCGCGCCGCAGCCTTCCGCGCCGCTGCCGGGAGACTTCGATCTGGCGCTGCTGGCGGCCATCGAGGATGGCCTGCCTCTCGTGCCTGCGCCCTATGATATGGTGGCGCGACAGCTGGGGACGACGCCGCGCAGGGTCATGACGCGGCTGGGCGCGCTGATCGCGGCCGGGGTCATCCGCCGCTTCGGTTTCGTGGTGCATCACCGTGCTTTGGGTTTTGCCGCCAATGCCATGGTGGTGTGGGATTTCGATGATGCCCTGGTGGCCGATGCGGCGGCGGAGATCGCGCGCATGGATTGCGTCACCCTGTGCTACCAGCGGCCGCGCCGCCTGCCGCGCTGGCGCTACAATCTGTTCAGCATGATCCATGGCACCTCGCGCGAGCTGGTGCAGGCCCAGATCGCCCAGATCGAGGCACGGCTGAAAAAGACGCTGGGGGTGGATGAGATCGTGCACGAGGCGCTCTTTCCGGTGCGCCGGTTCAAGCAATGCGGGGCGCGCTTTTCCGCCGCCGCCAGGGCGGGAGCGGCCTGATGGGCGTTGAACTGGACGATACGGACCGGGCCATCATCAATGCCCTGCAAGGCGGCTTCCCGCTGGTGGAGCGGCCCTATGCGGCGGTGGCCGAAGAGCTGGGCATGAGCGAGGCGGAGCTGCTGGCGCGGCTGGAGAAGCTGCTGGAGAGCGGCGCGGCCAGCCGCTTCGGGCCGCTGTTCAACGTCGAAAGGGCGGGCGGGGCGGTCATGCTGGCGGCCCTGGCGGTGCCCGGCGAGCGCTTCGAGGAGGTGGCGGAGCTGGTCAACGCCCATGAGGAGGTGGCGCACAACTACCGGCGCAGCCACCGGCTGAACATGTGGTTCGTGCTGGCGGCCGAATCCATGCAGCGCATCGAGGAGGTGGTGCGCGAGATCGAGAAGGAAACCGGCCTTGAGGTGCTGCGCGCGCCCAAGGAAAGGGAATATTTCATCGGATTCAAGGTGCCTGTATGACGCTCAACGTGGATAAGACGGACCGCAAGCTGATCGCGGCGACCCAGAAGGGCCTGCCGCTCGATCCCGACCCGTGGGGGGTGATCGCCGAAAGGACCGGCATCCCCAGGGGCGAGGTCATGGCGCGGCTGCGGGCGATGAGTGAAAGGGGCGTGATCCGGCGGGTGGGCATCGTGCCCAACCACTACAAGCTGGGCTGGGTGGCCAATGGCATGTCGGTGTGGGACATCCCGGACGAGCTGACCGACGAGCTGGGGCAGAAGGTGGGCAATCTGTCCTTCGTCACCCATTGCTACCGGCGGCCCAGGCGGCAGCCCGATTGGCCCTACAACCTTTTCGCCATGGTGCATGGCCGCTCCCATTCGGAGGTGGAAGGCAAGGTGGCGCGCATCGCCATGGTTCTCAAGCCGCATGTGCGCGCCTTCGAGGTGCTCTATTCCACCCGCATCCTCAAGAAGACCGGCCTGCGCATTACCCCGCAGACCGAACGCATCCCTCACGGCTCGAAGGTGTGATCCGCCATGTTCCGGTTGTCGCGATACATGAAGGCGCTGACAGCGCCGGCCAACTCCCCCCGTCCCGCGCCGCCGGTGGCCGGGCCCGCCGGGCCGGTGGTCATCTGGAACCTGATCCGGCGGTGCAACCTGTTGTGCAAGCATTGCTACGCCATCTCCGGCAACGTGGATTTTCCCGGCGAGCTGACTTACCGCCAGGTGTGCGATGTCATGGATGACCTGAAGGCCTTCGGCGTGCCGGTGCTCATCCTGTCGGGCGGCGAGCCGCTCTTGCGGCCCGACATTTTCGAGATTTCGCGGCGCGCCAAGCAGATGGGCTTTTACGTGGGGCTGTCCACCAACGGGGTGCTCATTTCCGAGCCGGTGATGGAGGACCTGACGGACACAGGCTATGACTACGTGGGCATATCGCTCGATGGCATAGGCGAAATTCACGACCGCTTCCGCGGCATGGAGGGAGCCTATGAAAAATCCCTCAATGCCCTGCGCCTGTGCCGCGATCACGGCATCAAGGCGGGGCTGCGCTTCACCATGACCGAGGACAATGCGCACCAGTTCGAGGACATGCTGAAGCTGGCCGATGACGAGGGCATCGGCAAGTTCTATTTCTCGCATCTGGTCTATGCCGGGCGCGGCAACAAGAACCGCAAGGACGATGCCGCCTTGCAAAAGACCCGCGCCGTCATGGAGCGGCTCTTCGAGCTGGCCTTCGAGGAGGCGGAAAAGGGCTCCGGGCGCGAGTTCGTCACCGGCAACAACGATGCCGACGGGGTCTTCTTGCTGCTGTGGGTGCAAAAGCACTTCCCCGAAAAGGCGGAAACCATCCGCCGCATGCTGGTGCGCTGGGGCGGCAACCAGACCGGCGTCAACGTGGCCAATATCGACAATCTGGGCAATGTGCACCCCGACACCATGTGGTGGCACCATACCCTGGGCAACGTCAAGGAGCGGCCCTTCTCCGAAATCTGGATGGACACTTCCGATCCGGTCATGGCCGGGCTGAAGCAACGCCCGCGCCCGGTCAAGGGGCGCTGCGCGAAGTGCAGGTATCTGGATATCTGCAATGGCAACACGCGGGTGCGCGCCATGCAGCTCACGGACGATCCCTGGGCGGAGGATCCGGCCTGCTACCTGAGCGATGCCGAAATCGGCCTGGAAGAGCCCGGCGAGCGGCTCACCGTCACCCCCTTCCGCGGGCGGCGGGCCTCGGCGAAGGGGTGAGATGATGAACATGTGGACAAAAGGCGCCGCTTTTCACACCGGCCTTGCCGGCAAAGGCATGTGGCGGCTTTTCGGCAAGCAGGAGATGGGGAAGCCGAAGGCCAACCCATCACCAGCCATGCGCGCGAAAACGGAGATCCATGCGGCCTTGCGGCTGGGTGCCGCGGCGCTGGCCATGCTGGTGATGGCGGGCCTGCCGGCGCGGGCGGGCGGGATCGATGCGGCGGCGCTCTATCAGGAGCACTGCGCCGGATGTCATGGCAAGGACCGGCTGGGCGGCATCGGGCCTGCGCTCTTGCCGCAGAACCTGCACCGGCTGCGCAGAAAATCGGCGGCCAAGGTCATCGCCCAGGGGCGGGCCTCGACCCAGATGCCGTCTTTTGGCAAAATCCTGAGCAAGGCGCAGATCGCCGCCCTGGTGAAGCTGGTCTATACGCCCTTGCCGC
>JALSNA010000282.1 GCA_026987255.1 Hyphomicrobiales bacterium
CACCATTTCGCAAAACTCGGTGGGCAACGCCATCACCGAGCTGCTCGGCATCGTGGTCGAGCGCCGGCTTGATCCGAAGGCCTACGCGAAGATCGAACCGGCCCTGGTGGGCCGTCTGCTGGAGGTGCGCGAAAGGCTCATCGCCGCCAATCTCGGCGAGCCCATCTCCACCCCCCACTGGCCCGCCAACACCTTCGTGCCCGGCTGATACGCCCATCGCAGATGTCACCAGGCAGGCGGCCATCTTTTTTAAAGCGGCGTCAGCCCGGACCAGCCCCCCGCCAATGCAGGCCGAAAGGCCGCATGGATTGCCGGACCGGGCCCGGCAGCGACGGTGGCTGTGCATGGCGTGGCTCACAGGCATGCAGGGGCTATCGCACATGAAAAATTCTGCAAGCCGAATAGTCCCGTGAAACAGGCATCAAACCCGCCTGCTTTTCGGCAGGTCATAGGCAGCGCCTGCGCTTGTGGTGTGCACCGGCGGCGCCCCCGCACCGTCATGCCCGGACGCGATCCGGGCATCCATGCGGCCGTCCAGATTGCCAGGGCGGCGCGCGCACGCCCTGGCATGTGCAGGATGAAAAGATGACCATCAACCCCGGCGCTTCTTCGGCATGGATTGCCGGACCGGGCCCGGCAGCGACGGTGGCTGTGCATGGCGTGGCTCACAGGTCTGCAAGGGTGTTCGGATGCGGCAACCCCCATCCCCTGCCATCTGCCTCACCAGTCCCTGCCCCGCCACCATCCTGTCATGAGCCATATCCCGCTTGACCGGGGAGATGCCATTCCTTATATCAATTGCGAATGATTTGCATTTGCAATAATTGAAGGAAGAAGCGCCATGCTCTCCACCATGCGACACGCTGCGCTTTTCATCGCCCTGATCGCGGCAGCTCCGATGGCGCCGCAACCCGTCATGGCCGCCGGATTGCCCGTCATCACCATGAAGGATGGCGTCATCACACCCGCCCGCATCAACGTGCCCGCGGGCAAGACGGTGCGCATCGTGGTGCGCAACACGGGCCGCGCCGCGGCCGAGTTCGAGAGCAAGGCCCTGCACATCGAAAGGATCGTCCCGCCCGCCGGCCAGATCGTCATCACCCTGCGCAATCCGGCCCCGGGGGCCTATGCCTTCGTGGACGAGTTCACAGAAAACCGCGCCAGCGCCCACGGCGTCATCATCGCCAAGTGACGCCACGCCGAATCCGGCGGCAGGGGAGAACCCATGAACGGACAGATCATTTTCATCATCTGGCGCGAGAGCATCGAGGCGCTGTTGGTCATCGGCATCTTGCATGCCTGGCTGAAAGGCAATGGCGCCGCTGGTGGGGCCATGGCCCATCTGTGGGGCGGAGTGGCCGCCGGGCTGGCGCTGGCCGCCGCCCTGGCCTGGGTCATGCTGCATCTGCCCGCCTGGCTGCCGCCAGCCTGGCTGGATCATGTCATGGCCGCCATGATGCTGCTGGCGGCGGCCCTGATCCTGCGCATGGTCCTGTGGATGCGCGCCCATGGACGCAGCCTCAGGGCGGACATGGAAAAGGGCCTGCAAAGGGCGGTTTCGGAAAGCCGCTGGTGGGGCATTTTTGGCCTGGCCATGCTGGCGGTGGGCCGCGAGGGCAGCGAAACGGCCATCTTCCTTTCCGGCATTCTTTCCGCCCGCCCCGGCTGGCAGGCATGGCCGCTTCTTGGCGCCATGGCCGCCGGTCTCATGGCCGCCGCAGCGACCTGGGCCATGTTGCAGGCCTCGCGGCGCCATCTCTCATGGCGGGCATTCTTCAAGGTCAGCGAAATCATGCTCTTGATGCTCGGCTGCGCCCTGAGTGTTTCGGCCATGGACAAGCTGATCTCCAGCGGCATCCTGCCCCTTGCGCCGGTTCTGTGGGACACCTCCGGCCTGCTGGACGATGGCGGGCGGCTGGGCGGCCTGGTCAGCGCCCTGAGCGGCTACCGCGCCCGCCCGGACATGATCATCGTCTCCACATGGATAGCCTACTGGTCCTTAGGGTCAGGACTCATAAAGAGGGATGGCAGATGCAGGATTCAGGCAAAATCCCGGTGTCTTTTCGTCCCCAGGCAATACTTGAAGGTATTGGCAAGGGCGAAAAGGCTCCGGGATGAAGCATGAATCCTGCAGATGCCGTTCAAATTTATGGGTCCTGACCCTGGTCTGGGCGCTTTTGCGCAGCCCCGTAAAAAGGCAGACCGGCACTCCGCCGCCCATGGCCGCCAGGAGGTGATTTCACCCCTTGTCCGGGACGGAAAGGCCACAGCCCTCCTCCAGCGCCTTTTCCAGCGCGCAGGCGGCAAAGTCGGAACGCGCTCCGGGCGGCACGTTCTGGCGCAGGCGGCGCACCAGGGATGCGGGCAGGAAAACCGCCAGCCGCTCGCGGGCTTCTCTTTTTTCATTGTTCATTCCGAGGTCGCTCCGTTGGCTTTGGGCCCCTCTCGCGGCCAAGCCAATGTCACATGGATGCGGCGGGATTTTGACAAGCATCATTTTTCCGCCAAGGCGCGCAGCTGGCGCAGGAGGGTGCGCACGCCGCGCAGCCGCGCCTCCATGTTCTCCCAGTTGCGCTTGACCACCAGTTTCATGTCCGGGCGCAGCTTGGCCAGGGCGCCCTGTTCGTTGATCCAGGCCACAAGGGCGGCCGGATCG
>JALSNA010000283.1 GCA_026987255.1 Hyphomicrobiales bacterium
GAGCAGGGTATTGGCGGGTTTTTCCTCTCCGGTGTAAGGGTCCGTCGTGCAGCCGGCCAGCAAGGCCGCGCCAACAAGAACTGGCAGGATCTTTTTCATCACTTCATCACCTTCATGCGATTGGGCATCTTTATCAACTGTCTCAAAGACCATCCTCACCCCCTGCCACCCACCTGTAGTGTCCCATGACCTGGGTGGTTGGCAGGGAGTGAGAATGGACACGCAAGCGTTTTTTCAAGACCCTTGAGTGGCTTCATTCGCATTTGCGCCTGCATGCTAGGCCAATAGGGCGTCAATGTGATCCCGAAAGGGAGTTTTCAAGGCCGCAAAAGGCTCATGCGTATCACCCGCCCTTGGCCTTGAAAACCAGGATGAGCGCAGGCCCCAGCAGGACGACGAAAATCACCGGCAGGAAAAACCCGATCATCGGCACGGTAAGCTTCGGCGGCAGGGCGGCGGCCTTCTTTTCCGCCTCGGCCATGCGGTCATCGCGGTTTTCCTGCGCCAGCACGCGCAGCGCCTGCCCAAGCGGAGTGCCATAGCGTTCCGACTGGATGAGAGCGGTAACAACCGACTTGACATTGGGCAGGCCGGTGCGCTTGGCGAGGTTTTCGAAAGCCTGGGTGCGTTCGCTCAGATAGGACAATTCGGCGGAGGTCAGCTGCATTTCCTCCGAAAGCGGCACCGATGTGGTGGCAATCTCGATGCCCACCTTGGCGATGGCCTGCTCGATGGACATGCCCGATTCCACACAGATCAGCATCAGATCCAGGGCATCGGACCACGCCAGCCGGATGGACTCCTGGCGGCGCTTGGCCTGGTTGGTCAGGTAGATGTTGGGGGCGTAATACCCCGCCGCAGCACCCATCGCCAGGGCCACCAGGCGCATGTTGAACGAAGCGTCGAAGGAAGTCCCGGAAATGATGAAGGCGGCTGCGGCGAAGATGAAGGGCGCCACCAGCCGGATGGTCAGGAAGGTGACCAGGTGCTTCTCGGAGCGGTAACCGGCCGTGCGCAGGTTCTTGCGCGCCGTTTCGGCCTGAAAGACTTCACGCAGGTTCAGCTTGTCGACGATCTTGGCCGCCAGCCCCTTGGGCTTTTCGCGCAACCGTCCCTTGTGCTTCTGCATCAGTTCGGCGCGCTGTTTGGCGCGCAACTGCTCGCGCTCCACGGTCACCTGCCGGGCCTTCTTCTTCAGGTCCTGGCTGGCCAGCAAAGGCATGACCAGGGTCACCACGGTGAAGAAGACCAGCACGGAGACAAGGAGCATGAGAAAGTTCTGAAGCTCCAGCAGGCTGTAGAGAAAGTTCAGGATCGTGTTCATGACGCGCCACCCTCATATCTTGAAATTGATCATCTTGCGCATGACGAGCACGCCCAGCCCCATCCAGAAGGCCGATCCGCCCACCAGGATGTTGCCGATCTTGGTATGCCACAGCGGATTGAGATAGTCCGGATTGAAGATCATCAGGCCGCCCATGATGAGAAAGGGCAAGGCGCCGATGATCGCCGCCGAGGCCTTGGCCTCCTGGGAGATGGACTTGATCTTCTGTTTCATCTTCTTGCGGTCGCGCAGCACGCGGGAGAGGTTGGCGAGCGTCTCCGAGAGGTTGCCGCCGGTCTGCTTCTGGATGGTGATGACAATGGACAGGAAGTTGACCTCCGGCAGAGGCACCCGCTCATACATGCGCTCCACGCCCTGATCGATGGAAATGCCGACTTTCT
This sequence comes from Hyphomicrobiales bacterium, assembly GCA_026987255.1. Classification (GTDB taxonomy): domain Bacteria; phylum Pseudomonadota; class Alphaproteobacteria; order Rhizobiales; family Aestuariivirgaceae; genus Thermopetrobacter. Next base: position 1,726 of record JALSNA010000283.1, read on the forward strand.
GACCTTCCACCACCTGCATGAACTCCGGGCCGACGGGGGCGGGGATCTCGGTGCCGATGACCTTCATGGCGTCGCCCACCGGCAGGCCCGAGCGCAGGCCGCGCACCATGATGTCGATGGCGTCGGCAAAGGCGTCGAGAAAGGCCGCCTGGCGTTTTTTCACCCGCATGCTCACATACCAGCGTGGCAGGCCGAAGGCGCCGGCGAGAAAGGCGCCGGCCGCCACGATGGCGCGCAATTGCAGCTGGCTGTCGCGCATCAGGGCAAAAACCCCAAGAGCGGCAAAGAAGCCGATGATCAGGGAATAGGCATAGAACTGCTTTTCATTGACCGACATGCCGGCCTGCTTGAGGCGGATGGCGAGCGTCACCTTCTGGCGCTTCTTCTCCTCCTCGGTGAACTGCTTGAGGCTTTCCTCGATCTGTCTGCGGCGGCCCTCCTGCTTGCTGTCACCCAGCCTGTCGATCAGGCTGGTGGAGCTCTTCCTGGCCTTTCTGGCGCCGGTGATTTTCTCGAGCCGCCTGGCCGGCACCTCCTCGCCGGAAAAAATGGCCGAAAGCAGGGCGAAAGCCGCCACGCCCACCAAAAGGGCGCCCAGGGCAATGATTGCCATTTGCGTCATGTCAGCGTTCACTGTGCCAGATCCTTCCAATGCTCTTCATGCCTGCCGGACAGGCCCTCCGGCGGGACTGCACGGCCCGCTTGGGGGCCTGCCAACGTCCAATGTGTCACACCATGCCATCCGTGCGTTGTTCGGCCTTTTCCAGGGCCGCGGCCAGGCGCTCCTCCTCGTTGTAGTAGCGCGCCCTGTCCCAGAATGCCGGCCGCGCGATGCCGGTGGAGCGGTGCTGGCCGATGACCTTGCCGTTGGCGTCCTCGCCCTTCATTTCATAGACGAACAGATCCTGGGTGATGATGACATCGCCCT
>JALSNA010000284.1 GCA_026987255.1 Hyphomicrobiales bacterium
CGGAGCCGGAGCTGGCGTGCCCTTCAGATTGGTGATGTCGTTCTTCAGCTCCGCAAGCATGCGGCGCACCTCGTCATCACCTCCAGCAGCCGGGGCCGGAGCGGGTGTGCCCTTCAGATTGGTGATGTCGTTCTTCAGCTCCGCAAGCATGCGGCGCAGATCGTCATCACCTCCAGCGGCCGCGGGCGCGGCCTGCGGCGCCGGGGCGCTCATGGCGGCGATATCCTGCTTGAGCTGGGCGAGGAGCGCCTGCACCTCGGCCTGCCCCCCCTGCCCTTGCTGCTGGGTGGCCTGGGCCTGGAAAGGCGCGGGCTGAACCGGAGCCGCCTGCATGGGCGAAGGCTGGACCGGCGCAGGCTGGACTGGAGCCACCTGTGGCTGCACCACGGAGGGGGCGACCACGTTGCCAAACTCCATCACCGGCACGTTGGCCAGCAAGACGGTCTTGATGTAGGACAGGCGGCTTTTCAGCCCCGCCAGCTCCATGCGCAAGGCCTTGTTGTCCGCCACGAGCTCTTCGAACGTCATGTCCTCATAGAGGCCCATTTCATCGAAATTGGGCGATGCCGGCTCGACATAGGCGGGCGGATCGTAGCTGCGCCGGCCGCCTGGCAAGGGTTGCCCCTGAAGGACATCGCGCCCTGTGGGCCCGGCGGCATCGGTCTTTCGTCTGCCAAAAAGTTTCATTCCTCAATGACCTTTGCTCGGAGGCCTTTGACACATGAACAAGAGGTCAATGCGTGCGCATCGTCCTGCCTGTTTTTTTCATGCGTGGTCAATTCCCCCGGTATATCCAAGTTGCGAAACAGCCGCACGACCCGGCGGCCACTTTCACGTGTGGAAAATACAGGGCGTTTCCTAACAAGACATTGATGCGCGCAATTATCGCAATTTTTTTTATCCATCATCGCACATGCCTCCCCCGCCGGATGAGCAAAGCCAGGATCAACAGGAGCACGAGCACCAGGACTTCTGGTGCACATGCTCGATGAAAGATCCGAATTGCCGCTGGCTGCCCAGATTGCACCGGCAGGAGCCGCAGCCTTGGAGACATCATGCCTGGGGCACTCTCATGTGGCGAAAAGGGTCAACATTTGCTCTTGCAGATGCTATGTCTCGGACATGACCGGCAAGACCATGCAGATAGCATCAGACGCAAGCGGGATTTCCTCCGCCATCAGGGACGACAAGCGCCAGAGCCGCCCGGTGATGCGCCAGTATGACCTCATCGAACGGGTGTTGAGCTACGATCCGGATGCTGACGAGGAATTGCTGGCGCGCGCCTACATCTATGCCATGAAGGCCCACGCGGACCAGAAACGCGCCTCTGGCGATCCCTATTTCTCCCATCCGGTGGAGGTGGCCGGAATCCTCACCGAATTGCGCCTCGATGACGCCACCATCGCCACTGCCCTGCTTCATGACGTGGTTGAAGACACCGGCACGACGATCGAGGAAATCGAAACCCTTTTCGGCCCGGAAATCGCCTATCTGGTAAAGGGCCTGACCAAGATCCGCCGCCTCGATCTGATCTCGCGCGAGGCCGCCCAGGCGGAGAACCTGCGCAAGTTCCTGCTCGCGGTGTCGCGCGATGTGCGGGTGCTGATCGTCAAGCTGGCCGACCGGCTGCACAACATGCGCACGCTCGGGTTCATGCCCGCTCACAAGCGCAAGCGCATCGCCGAGGAGACCATGGACATCTATGCGCCGCTGGCCGGGCGCATGGGGCTGCAAAGGGTGCGCGAGGAGCTGGAGGACCTGGCCTTCCAGATTCTCAACCCGCAGGCCTATACCCAGATTCGCGAACGCCTGCGCGAGCTGGAGGCCGAAAGCGCCGATATCCTGGATGAAATCCGCGGCCAGATCGAGGATGTGCTGAAAAAGCACGGGCTGGGCGAGGCCCTGGTCACCGGGCGGCGCAAGAAACCCTATTCCATCTGGCGCAAGATGCAGCAAAAGCGCCTGTCGCTGTCGCAGGTGACGGACATTTTCGGTTTTCGCGTCATCGTCGATGAAACGGATGCCTGCTATCGTGTCCTGGGGGCCATTCACCAGACCTGGAAGATCGTGCCGGGGCGCTTCAAGGATTATATCTCCACGCCGAAGCTCAATGGCTATCGCTCCATCCATACCACGGTGCGCGGCCCCGGCGGGCGGCCCGTCGAGTTGCAGATCCGCACCCGGCGCATGCACGAGGTGGCCGAGCGCGGCGTGGCCGCCCATGGCATCTACAAGGATGCAAAAAACCAGGAGGAAAGCGAGGCGGGGGTTACCGTTCCGGCGGAAATCTCCGAGGCCTACAAATGGTTGCGCGAAATGGTGGAGCGCCTGGAGGAGGGCGAAACGCCCAAGGGCTTCTTAGAGCATACCAAGCTGGAATTGTTCACCGATCAGGTCTTCTGCTTCACGCCCAAGGGCGATCTCATCGTCCTGCCGCGCGGCGCCACGGCCATCGATTTCGCCTATGCCGTGCACACCGACATAGGCAACGCCACCGTGGGCTGCCGCATCAATGGCCACCACGCCCCCCTGCTGACACAGCTCAACAATGGCAACGAGGTGGAGATCATCACTTCGGCGACCCAGGACGTGCCGCCCGCCGCCTGGGAGAATCTCGTGGTCACCGGCAAGGCGCGCGCCGCCAT
>JALSNA010000285.1 GCA_026987255.1 Hyphomicrobiales bacterium
GCATCAAAGGTGCTTTTTCGCCATTGGCGCTTCCCTGCCATTCCTCCCATGCGGCCCCGAATTCAGTCCCGGACGCAACAAAAAACCTCCCGGAAAATCCGGAAGGTTTTTGCAAGGCAGCCTGATCGCATCCTCAGGTATTCATCGAATCGAAGAACTCGGCGTTGTTCTTGGTCTGCCGCAGCTTGTCGAACAGGAACTCCACCGCGCTGACCATGCCCATGGGTTGCAGGATGCGGCGCAGCACATAGACCTTCTTCAGGATATCCGGCTCCACCAGCAGATCCTCCTTGCGGGTGCCCGATTTCAGGATATCGATGGCCGGGAAGATGCGCTTGTCGGAAATCTTGCGATCGAGCACGATCTCGGCATTGCCGGTGCCCTTGAACTCCTCGAAGATCACCTCGTCCATGCGCGAGCCGGTATCGATCAGCGCCGTGGCGATGATGGTCAATGAACCGCCCTCCTCGATGTTGCGCGCCGCGCCAAAGAAGCGCTTCGGCCGCTGCAGGGCATTGGCATCCACGCCGCCGGTGAGCACCTTGCCCGAAGAGGGCACCACCGTATTGTAGGCCCGCCCCAGGCGGGTGATGGAATCGAGCAGGATGACCACATCACGCTTGTGCTCCACCAGGCGCTTGGCCTTCTCGATGACCATCTCCGCCACCTGAACATGGCGCGCCGCAGGCTCATCGAAGGTGGAAGAGACGACCTCGCCCTTGACCGAACGCTGCATGTCCGTGACCTCCTCGGGCCGCTCGTCGATGAGCAGCACGATGAGATAGACATCCGGATGATTGGCGGTAATGGAATGGGCGATGTTCTGCAACAGCACCGTCTTGCCGGTGCGCGGCGGCGCCACGATCAGGGCGCGTTGGCCCTTGCCCATGGGCGCCACGATATCGATCACCCGGCCCGACAGATCCTTGATGGTCGGATCCTCGATCTCCATGATGAACCGCTCGTCCGGATAAAGCGGCGTCAGATTGTCGAAATTGATCTTGTGGCGCGCCGCTTCCGGGCTTTCGAAATTGATCGTGTTGAGCTTGATCAGGGCGAAATAGCGCTCCCCTTCCTTGGGCGAGCGGATTTCTCCCTCCACCGTATCGCCGGTGCGCAGATTGAACTTGCGGATCTGCGACGGGCTGACATAGATGTCGTCCGCGCCGGGCAGGTAATTGGCGTTGGGCGAGCGCAGGAAGCCGAAACCATCCTGCAACACCTCGACCACCCCTTCGCCAATGATGGTCACGTCCTGCTCCGCCAGACGCTTGAGAATGGCGAACATCAGCTCCTGCTTGCGCATGGCCGAGGCGTTCTCCACCTCCAGTTCCTCGGCCAGCTTCAGAAGCTCCGGCGGAGATTGCTTCTTGAGATCATGCAGCTTGATCTCTTTCATCTTGGAAATTTCGGCGATATCGATCATCGGGGGACTCTTTGCATGACGGGGAAAAGGAAGTTTTCCGTCCGGAAAGGATTGCGGAAGGCTTTCCCCTGACTTGCCGGTTGTTTGAAATCCTGCGCGATCTCCCCAGGCAGGGGCCCACGCGGCGGCAATGTCGTTCAAGGGAAAAACGTCTGGAAATGCGATCTTTGCCAGAAAACGCGATCACCGCGCGGCAAATCAGCTTCGTCATTTCTATAGAGCAATTCCTGGCCCTTGGCAATGCCGGTATCCGGACTTGGCAAAGAAAACGCCTTTTTCACTCTCCTGCAATTGTCCAGAACACGCCCCTGTTTCATTTCTGCAAAAAAGAAGCGGCAAATCATCCCGGCAGACAGGCCCGCTCAGAACGGCTTGACGATCACCATGATGACAATCACCACCATCAGCAGGGTGGGGATTTCGTTGATCATGCGGAAATATTTTTCCGCCCGCCTGTTGCTGCCATCACGGAACTGATTCTTGTGATGGGCCAGCAGGAAATGAAATCCGGTGAGCGCGATCACCATGGTCAGCTTCACATGCAGCCAGATATCGGACAATCCCAGCACCGCGATCATGCTCAGCCCCGCCGCCCAGGAGGCATACATGGCCGGAACCATGATATAGCGATAGAGCTTGTATTCCATCACCTTGAGCAGCTCGTGCGTTTTTCCCTCCTGCCCGGCGATGCAATGATAGACGAACAATCTGGGCAGATAGAACAGCCCCGCCATCCAGGCGATGACCGCCATGACGTGAAAGGCCTTGATCCACACATACCATTCGGAGAGGAAATCAGCCAGCACCATCGCATTCCCGCAAATAGGCCACCATCTTCTCCACGTTTCCAATCGGCGTTTCCGGCTTGAATCCGTGCCCCAGGTTGAAGATGTGCCGGTTTCTGGGCAATTCCCTCACCAGCCTTTCTACCCCCTCGTGCAGATACGGATCGCCCGCCATGACCGCCGCCGGATCGAGATTGCCCTGCACCGCCGCCAGCTCCGTCAGCTTCACCATCTCCGTCACCGGCATCTGCCATTCACAGCCGCAAGCCGCCACGCCCGTTTCTTCCACGAACTGCCTTTGCGCCGCCCCCAGACCGCGCGCAAACCCGATCACCGGCACATCCTTGCCGCGCGCCTTCAGACCATCCATCATCTTGCGCACCGGGTCTATGACATATTTCTCCCGCAATCCATCGCCCAGATCGCCCGC
>JALSNA010000286.1 GCA_026987255.1 Hyphomicrobiales bacterium
CCCCTGAGCATCGGCGGCGAAGAACTGGATGAAGCCGGTATCGTCGATGCAATGATAGTCGTCATGGCCGCAATGGACGTTGAGCGAGGCCTTGGTGATCGCCCGCGCGCCGATATTGAGCACATAGGGCAGCCTCTTGCCCACCGCCGCATAGAGCGATTCATGCATGAAGGCCACGCCCTGGGCGGAGGAGAAGTTGGTCGCCCGCATGCCGGTCATCGACATGCCCGCCGTCACCGCGGCGGCCGCATGCTCCGATTCGGGCTCGATGAAGACCAGGGGCTTGCCGGAGACGTTCAGGTGCCCCTTGGCCACCTCCTCGGACCAGTATTCGCCCATCTGGGTGGATGGCGTGATGGGATAGGCGCCAGCCGCGTCGGAGGCCTCGCGCTCGCACATGATGACGGCGGTATTGCCGTCCACCGCCATGCGCATGCCGGGATACTTGACGTTCTGGGCTGTCTTTTTCTTCTTCTTCAGATCGAACATGGCCGGGGCCTCTTTCTCGGATTGTGCAAGAACTTCGGGATATGGGCGGGGGCGCTATACGGTCTCCAGCGGCAGGGCGCGGGAGCGCACGATTCTTTTCGTCTCGCGCCCTTTCAGAACATTGCCCTTTTCGTCGCGCCAGACGATGGCCCCGGTGGGGCAGCGCTGGATGGGCTCGGGGCTGGCCAGATGGTTCTTGTCGTAATTGACCACCGCCAGATTGTCGTGCATCTCCACCAGACCTTCCGGCGCATCCTTGGCGCAGCGCCCGCAGCCATTGCAGGCCACGGCGCATTCGGCTTCCGCCTCCTCGCCATGCTGGAGGGAGGAGCAGGCCACCCACAGCCGGTGCGACACCGGATGAATGGAAAACAGATTCTTGGGGCAGATGTCGACGCAGTCACCGCAGGCGGTGCACAGACCGGCATCGACCACCGGCAGGCCGTGCCTGTCCATGTGAATGGCGTCGAAATCGCACACATCGGCGCAATCGCCCAGGCCGATGCAGCCCCAGACGCAATGTTTCGGCCCGCCCGAAACGATGGCCGCCGCCCGGCAGGACTTGATGCCCTCGTAGCGCGCCCGCATCCTGGCCACATGGGCGCCGCCCGCGCAGGCCAGCATGGCGATGCGCTTTTCCGTATCGCCCGCATCCACGCCCAAGTATTCGGCAATCTCCTCGATGGCCTCCTTGGGCGAGACGGTGCATTCCGACGGCTTGGCCTTGTCATGGATCAGCGCCTCGGCAAAGGCGCGGCAGCCGGCCTGTCCGCAAGCGCCGCAGTTGGTGGCCGGCAGGCGCTCCTCCACGCCCTGCACGCGCGGATCCTCATAGACCCACAGGAACCTGTTGGCGATCACCAGCGCCGCCGCCAGCAACAGGCCCAGAACGGACATGAAGAGCACGGCATCCGTCATCAGGCCGAAATTCGCGTTTTCCATGAATCCTCTGTTCCCAGCTTGCCACCTTGCCATTTTCGAGGCGAAGGACGTTCCCCGTCCGCGCGGCTTCCATTATTCACAAAAAACAATATTTGATAATCCAATAATTTCAATTCATACTATTGGGAAACGCAATGATAGGCCGCGCGCGGCGCGGACTTTCGACCAAAGTCGCAAGGATCACGCTCATGGCCAAAAATCCCGACATCTACTACAAGGAAAACCGCCTGAAGACCCTGCGCGCCTTCTGCAAGACGGTGGAGACGGGCAACATTTCGGCCGCCGCCGAGAAGCTCTATCTCAGCCAGCCGACCATATCCTTGCAGATCAAGTCGCTGGAAAAGAAGATGGGGGCGCGCCTGTTCGAGCGCCACGGGCCGCGCATCCGGCTCACTCCGGAGGGCGAGGTGCTCTATGACCTGGCCAGCCCGCTGATCAAGGAGTTCGAACGCCTCGATGAGCGCTTTCACGCCCATTTCGGCCGCCTGGAGGAGGGCGAGCTCAACATCGCGGCGGGTGAATCCACCATCTTGCACATCCTGCCCGAACACATCCGCCGCTTTCGCCAGCAATATCCGCGCATCCGCATCACCGTGCACAACGTCACCGGCCGCGCCGGCATGGCGCTGCTGCAATCGGGCGAGGCGGATCTGGCGGTGGGCTCCATGCTGAAGAAGTATGACGGCTATTTCTACCGCCCCATCCTGACCTTCGACCCCATGCTGATCACGCCCCTGGATCATCCCCTGGCCGGGCGCGCCGGGGTGACGCTCGAGGAGGTATCGAAACATGGCCTCATCCTGCCGCCGAGGCATTTGTCCACCTGGAAGCTGGTGGAGCAGGTGTTCCGCAAATACGATCTGCCCTTCAACGTCACCCTGGAGACCGGCGGCTGGGAGGTGGTGAAGAAATACGTCCGCCTGGGGCTGGGCATCTCCATCGTCTCCGGCCTGTGCCTGGAGGAGGACGAGCCGCTGGCGCGCATCTCCATGCGGCGCTATTTTCCCATCCGCTCCTATGGCATCATCATCCGCAAGGGCAAGTATCTCTCCCGCCAGGCGCAGCTGTTCATCAACATGATCGACCCCCATTTCCTCGACGACGTGGCCCGCCGCGAGAAACTGGCCGGCAAGCCCCCCGCTTGACAGGCTCGGATCAATCATATAGCGAGCGAACATTCACTA